>NZ_JANKBZ010000027.1 GCF_024623785.1 Archangium lipolyticum | reverse complement strand
TGACCCGGTCCAAGAAGGGGGCGAAGTGAACCCCGGCCAGCGTCGCTGACGCTCCGACTGTTCCACATGGCCGGAATGGGTGTTCCACTTCGCCCGGAACGGGTGTTCCACTTCGCCGGAATACGCACCTACGCCAGAAGGTCGCCCTGCTCTTCGGAGCGGGGCGTGGGTTGAAACATGATCCGCTACCTGCGCCAGTCGCCCTGCTCTTCGGTGCGGGGCGTGGGTTGAAACATCGCCTGCTCGGGGGTGACCATCTCGAATGCAGGCCGCCCTGCTCTTCGGTGCGGGGCGTGGGTTGAAACACTTGCACGTGTGGATTCGCCTTCCGGTTGGAGCGTCGCCCTGCTCTTCGGTGCGAGGCGTGGGTTGAAACCAGGAGAAGTTCGGAGTCGGGAAGTGGGTCGCGTGTCGCCCTGCTCTTCGGTGCGGGGCGTGGGTTGAAACTTAGAAGACCGACAAGCCGAGGGGGCTGCGCCCCGTCGCCCTGCTCTTCAGAGCGGGGCGTGGGTTGAAACAAGTTCGCCATCCTCCGGGGCGCCATCCGGGAGAGTCGCCCTGCTCTTCGGAGCGGGGCGTGGGTTGAAACCTGTCCAGCGCTGTCCCCATGGTACCCGGTCCGCGTCGCCCTGCTCTTCAGAGCGGGGCGTGGGTTGAGACCGGCCGTCCCCGTGTGCACCACCGTGGAGCCGGATGCCGCCCTGCTCTTGGAGCGGGGCGTGGGTTGAAACGCCCTCATGACGCCCGAGGAGGCGGTGCGGTCCGGTCGCCCTGCTCTTCAGAGCGGGGCGTGGGTTGAAACCAGAACGTGATGTTCATGGGAGCGCCGGTCGTCGTCGCCCTGCTCTTCGACGCGGGGCGTGGGTTGAAACATCTTCGAGTCCGCCAGGGCGAGAAGCTCGCGGAGTCGCCCTGCTCTTCGGCGCGGGGCGTGGGTTGAAATGGGTCCACGAGAGTCTGACTGTCCGAGAGTGGTTGAGCACACAGTCCTTCGAGGCTCAGCGTCAGTTCGGGTTGCAGGCCATCGAGAACATCAAAAAGGGAATCTGGCGATGACCATTGAGGAGCTTGTTGAGGAGTTCGCCCGAAACGTAGCCGCGCAGACCGATGCCATCTTTCGCGGGGATACCAGCACCGGAGATGAGCACGCTGATCGTTACATCGCTGCTTTCAAGAAACTGCGCTCCGCTGGAGACGCAGGGCGGGATGCTCTCGCAGTGCTGCTGGAGCACCCTCGGATGGATGTGAGGGTCGGAGCTGCCGCATGCCTGCTCCGCCACCGGACGGCAGAATCCAAGGCGGTGTTGGAAGCAGCGGCGAAGGGGGAGGGGCTCGCCGCGTTCGAGGCTGCCCAGGTGTTGAAGAACTGGGAGAACGGCACCTGGGCCTTGGACCCGGCATAGATGCCATGCTGCTGATGATCTGAACCGGGTTTCGCCCAGTGCGGTCAGGCAACCACACCCCATGCCCCGCCCTCGTGAGAGTGGGCCTCTGGCGCTCACACGCCCCAGTCCTTCCGCGTACTTGGCGCGCCGCGAGCCCTGGCCCGCTGGCTGCATTCCCTCGAACCGTACCCATCCCGTTCGAGGAATCCCATGCGAGCCGCACTCGCCGCGCTCATCGTCTGTCTTCTGTCCGTCCCCGCCTCCGCGCAACAGCCAGAGTCGCACGACACGCCCTGCCCCGCTCCCGCCTCGCCCCTGAGCTCCGGCGCCATCACCCAGGGCACCCTCGTGGCCAGGCTCCGCCACCACGCCTCCGCCCAGGGCTGCCCCGAGTCCCAGCCCCAGCACTTCAGCCTCAAGCACACCGAGGTCGACGCCGAGGTGAGCGGCTTCCTCGCCAGCGTCACCGTCACCCAGGTCTTCGAGAATCCCTACGCCGAGCCGCTCGAGGCACTCTATGTCTTCCCGCTGCCGGAGAAGGCCGCGGTGGATGCCATGGAGCTCGTCATCGGCCAGCGCGTCATCCGTGGCGTCATCCAGACCCGTGAGCAGGCCCGCGACACCTACGAGCGCGCCCGCGCCGAGGGCAGGACGGCCGCGCTGCTCGACCAGGAGCGTCCCAACATCTTCACCCAGTCCGTGGCCAACATCCTCCCCGGGGAGGAGATCCGCGTGCGCATCCACTACGTGGAGCGGCTCGTCTACGAGAGCGGCAAGTACCGCTTCGACTTCCCCATGACGGTGGGCCCACGCTTCATCGGCGGTGAGCCCCTGGCCTTCCGCCAGGGCGAGGGCACCGCGCCCGACACCACCACCGTCCCCGACGCCAGCCGCATCACCCCGCCCGTTCTGCCACCCGAGGCGCGCAGCGGCCGCGACATCCGCCTCTCCGTGCGCCTGGACGCGGGACTGCCCGTGCACGAGCTGCGCTCCACCTCGCACCAGGTGACGGTGTCGCGCGAGGGCCCCAGCCGCGCCCGCGTGGAGCTCGCCCCCAACGACCGCATCCCCAACAAGACCTTCACCCTGGAGTACCGCGTCGCCGACGCCCTCATCCGCCCCGCCGTTCTCATGCACCGTGAGCCCGGCGCCGACGAGGGCTACTTCCTCGTGCTCCTCAACCCCCAGCTCGAGCCCAAGCAGGAGGAGGTCGTGCCTCGCGAGCTGTACCTGGTGCTGGACACCTCGTGCTCGCAGTCCGGCCAGCCCATCGAGAAGTCCAAGGCCATCACCGCCGAGGTGCTGCGCCACCTCCACCCCGAGGACACCTTCCAGGTGCTCAACTTCGACACGTCGGTCACCAAGTTCGCCCCCACCGCGGTGCCCGCCTCGCCGGAGAACGTGGCTCGCGCCCTGCCCTACGTGGCCAACTTCTGGGGCGGCGGCGGCACGGACGTGCGCGTGGCCGCCCAGGAGGCCATGGTTCCCGCCAACGACCCGGCCCGCCTGCGCATGGTGCTGTTCATGACGGACGGCTTCATCGGCAATGACGACCAGGTGCTCGGCACCCTCCAGCAGCACCTGCGCGAGGAGACGCGCGTCTTCAGCGTGGGCGTGGGCAACGACGTCAACCGCTACCTCGTCGCCAAGATGGGTGAGGTGGGCCGTGGCGCCTCCACCTTCGTCAACCTCCGCCGCCCCGAGGCCGAGGTGGCCCAGGAGTTCGAGTCGCGCATCCGCGGCCCCGTGCTGACGTCGGTGCGCGTGGACACGGACGGGCTGCCGGTGTCGGACGTCTACCCGCGCGTGATGCCGGACCTCTTCAGCGGCCAGCCGCTGTTCCTCATCGGCAAGTTCCACGGCTCGGGCGAGGGCCTGCTGCGCATCACCGGCCGCGTCCGCGGGCAGGAGCGCCACTTCGACGTGCCCGTCACCTTCCCCGCCTCCGCGCCGGAGCACGCGTCGCTGCGCAGCCTGTGGGCCCGTCAGCGCATCGAGGAGCTGTCGGTGGAGAACTACCGCGGCGAGAAGCCCGAGGTCGTCCAGGCCATCACCGCCACGGCGCTCCAGTACCGGCTGATGAGCAAGTACACCTCGTTCGTCGCGGTGGAGGAGGTGGCGCGCACGCAGCCGGGTGGCGACCCGGTGCGCGAGCTGGTGCCGGTGGAGCTGCCGGAAGGCACCTCGTACGCGGCCGTCTCCGGCGAGCTGAGCCGCGAGGAGATTCCGCCCGGGGACCCCATCATCTCCGTGGCCGCCCCGAGGAACGCGCGCCGGGTGACGGCCTACTTCCCCTTTGGCCTGGTGAAGCCCCTCACCTTCGACACGGCGTCGGGCCTGTGGCGGGGCCGCTTCCTGGTGCCCCTCTTCGTCGAGGACGGCTACTACGACGTGCTGGTGGCGGTGGAGATGAAGGACGGCACGGTGCGCCGCCGCGAGGTGCGCTACCGGCTGGACTCCAAGGGCAACGACTTCGAGGTGGCGCTGTCCACGCGCGTGCTCGCTCCGGGGCAGGCCCTGCGCCTGGAGGTGGACGCGGTGGAGGCCACCCGGGAGGTGAGCGTCTACGGTGAGCTCTTCGGCGACGAGCAGCTCCTCCTGGAGACGCGCGATGGGCTGCGCTTCTCCCGGGAGCTGGTGGTGCCCGCCGGCACCGGGCCCGGGGACTACGAGCTGGTGCTCGTGGCCCGGGACGCCGCCGGCAACCGCTTCGAGCGCCGCGAGAAGGTGCGCGTCGCCCTCAGCGTCGAGGAGTAGTCCCTCCAACAGCCGGGCCTCCCCGGCCTTCGCCGCGGAGGAGATGGTCACGGGCCGTCCTCCACGGCCCTGCCCTCCCGGACATGGGTGCTGTCACGCGGCCACACTCCGAGGCCACGAGAAGACGCGGCCAAGCGTTTCCAAGGGCTTACGCGCTGGCCCGCGCTTCGCAATGCAACCGGGCGAGGAGGCTCACGACGCCTGCTCCCGAGGACCCGCACATGCTGCTCTCCACCCTGACCGCCGCCCTGCTCTCCGCCACCGTCACCAACACCGAGACGGTGCATGACCTCGCCTCGTACAACGGCCACGTGGTGGCCTGTACCGAGGGAGGCCTGGAGCTCTTCACCTCCGGGGGACGGCCGGTGCGCACGCTGACGGTGGAGGACGGCCTGCCGAGCCACTTCTGCCGCGCGCTGGAGGTCGCGGGAGACCGCCTCTTCGCCGCCACGGACGAGGGCGTGGTGGCGGTGGACGGCCGCTGGCGCGTGGAGCCGGTGGTGGAGGCGAAATGGTACGCCCTGCCGGCGGCGAAGGGCATGAACGCGGAGGTGTACCGCGCGGCGCTCGGGTGGCTCTCGGAACGGCTGCCCGCGGGCCCCACGTACACGGCCTTCACCGAGCGATATCTCGGCACCGCGGATGGGCGGGTGATGGCTCCGGCCTCGGGGCGCATGTGGACGGTGCCAGGGCAGGTGCGGCTGCTGGAGGAGGAGGGAGACTCGCTGCGCGTGGGCACCACCGAGGGCACATTCATGCTGGGGCCAGACGGGCTCGTGTCCCTCCCCGTGCCCGTGGGGCCGCTCGCGTACGCCACGGGCACGGGCGGTGAGACGCGGGTGCTCGGCGCGGAGGGCGAGTCACGGCGCTGGGGCGCGAGCTCGGGCGAGCCCAGGGCACTGCCCCCGGGAGCCACGAGCACGCTCGAGGAGAAGGGCGTGGCGTGGGTGGGAACTCGTGACCAGGGCGTCTTCCGGCGTCAGGGCGGGGCGTGGAAGCGGGTGACGCCCACGGGCCAGCTGTGCGGCAACCACATCACCGCGCTCACGTGGCACCAGGGACAGCGCGTGGTGGGTACCTTCGACAAAGGCGTGTGCTGGGAGCTACCCGATGGGCGGTGGCGGACGTTCCGCGCGCCGAACCTCCCGAGCAACCACGTGCTGGGCCTCGCGAGTGACGGGAGGAACCTCTACGTGGCCACGATGTACGGGCTGGGCCTCCACGACGGAAAGTCGTGGACCCCCATGGCCTACGGAGGCCGCAACCCGGTGGCGCTCGGCAAGCTGTCGGTGCTGGCGGCGGTGGCGGACACGGAGGACGGTGTCGCCCTCGTGGACGGACGCGGTGTGTCCTTCGTGAAGCCGGCGAGCCAGCCGCTCGAGTTGGCGAAGCGGCTGCAACCGCCGGAGGGCTGGAGCACCCACGCTTCGGTGGCGGACGGCGCCGGGCGCTACCTCTGGGTTGGGAGTGAAGATCGAGGCCTGATGCGCTGGGACGGCACACAGTGGAGCCGCTTCCACGATGGGAAGGACCTCACGGACAACTGGGTGACGGCGCTCTCCGCGGACAGGGAGGGCCGTGCGGTGGTGGGCTCGTGTCAGGACGGCTTCAGCTACTTCGACGGCGAGCGCTGGAGCCGGGTGCGCGACGCCGAGGGCCTGCCGAGCCGCTACGTGGTGTCCACCGCGCTGGTACCGGGTGGGGCCCTGGTGGGCACGCTGCGGGGCGCGGCGCACTACGACGCGGCGAGCGGCAAGGTGCGAGCGTTGCCCCGGCTCGCGGACCCGCGCGTGCACTCCATCCTCGCGGAGGAAGACACGGCCCTCTTCGGCACGGAGGGTGGGCTCTCCCAGTTGGACTGGAGAGCCCCCGCCACCGTCTCCCACCGCTGAACCGCGGGCTCAGCCCGCCTTGAGGACGCCCACCGGGTGCGACTCGCCGGAGGACCCGGACGAGAGCACCAGGACGGCCGCCTGGCTCAGGGCCGCCTGCCCCAGGGCGTTGAGCTGCTGCTGGTTGGCCACCGCGTTGTGGAACGCCAGGCCGAGCGCCTGTGCCGCCGCCTCGTACACCGAGGCCAGGGCCCGCGCCCTCACCTCGTCGGGGTGGACGGACGGCGCGCTGGACTCGGGCGCGTCTCCCTCCACCGGGGCCGTGGACTGCGCCGGCTCGATGGGCGGCAGGGAGACGGACTTCGACTCGGGCGCCGGCCCCCGGACGGACTCACACGCCACCCGGGCCTCCACGACGAGATCCAGGATGCCCTGCTGCTGCCGAGCGGTCACCTCGTTCAGCTTCGCCAGGACCTGGGCCACCGCCGTCCCGAGCCGCACCAGCTCCACCTCGGCGCCGAGCGTCGCCAGATCCACGTTGTCGCTATCCGCCATCGAATTCCTCCTGGGAGTGAAGGGCACCGCGGTGCCACGCCAGAGGGGGAGTAAAGCCGTCCGGAGCGGATCCGTCGAGACACCTCTCACCTCCGAGCCGCCTTCTCCCTCGGCACCCGGGCATGCCACACTGTCCCAGGCCCCCCATGCGATTGAGCGACGTGCAGGCGCTGCTGGACACCTCCTTCCAAGGTGCGGAGGAAGGTGCCACCCGGATGTACGAGCCCGAGGATGAGCGCTTCGACAAGCGGCTGAGCGCCGTGTGGCTGGAGTACCGCTGGTACGTGCACGAGCGGGGCCTCGCCGAGGTCTTCGTGAAGTGGAAGCGGGTGGAGCGGGAGGCCTGCGCCCGCGAGGAGGTGTCCGTGCTGCGCCTGCACCTGCTCGGGCACTCGGCCGTGCTCGCGGAGTGCGCGCAGCGGGTGCTCGACGCGGGCCAGCCCGCTCCGGGACGGCTGCTGGAGCTGTTCGGCGCGGACGGGGTGAAGCGAGAGAGCAGCGTGGCCGGCACCACCGGCATCACCCTGGAGCACTGGCCACACCCGGCGCCCCAACCGCTGCTCCCGGAGGAGACGTTCCAGGCGCTCTCCGCGGTGCTGGCGGACCCGCACGCCTCCTTCGAGGAGCGGCACGAGGCGGTGGACAGGCTCTGCCGGGAGCGCAGCCCGCGCGTGGTGCGGACGCTGCTGGCCGCGCTGGAGGTGGGCCCCTCCCTGTCCGCCCTGCGCCGGCTGTCCGAGTGGGGCGAGCTGGATGCCCTGCCACACCTGGAGCGGGCGCTCGCGGGCGTGGCACCCGACAACCCGGCGGACCTCTGGGCGCTCATCGCGCTGCAGCGGCGGTTGCAGGCCTGGGAGGCCGCGACACGCGCGCGCCAGCCCGCTATGTAACGCCCATGCGAATCCTCCACACGATGCTGCGTGTCGGCGACCTCGAGAAGTCGCTGGACTTCTACACCCGCGTCCTCGGGATGCAGTTGCTGCGCCGCAAGGACTACCCGGACGGCAAGTTCACCCTGGCCTTCGTCGGCTACGGCCCCGAGGACACCCATCCGGCCCTGGAGCTCACCCACAACTGGGACACCTCGAAGTACGAGCTGGGCAACGCCTACGGCCACATCGCACTGGGCGTGCGGGACATCCACGCCACCTGTGACTCCATCCGCAAGGCCGGTGGCAAGGTGGTGCGCGAGCCGGGTCCCATGAAGCACGGCACCACCGTCATCGCCTTCGTCGAGGATCCGGACGGCTACCGGGTGGAGCTCATCCAGCAGGGCTCTTGAGCCCTGTCTAGGGCAGCCGCCGGCCGAGCAGGCTCCAGCGCTCGCGCACCCACTGGCGGATGTACTCCACCTCCTGCGCGTGGGTGTTGAAGTCGGTGCGGTCGCTCCACCATTCGAAGGAGCGGTGCTGCTGGAACCAGCGGGCCTCGTCACGCAGGGCCACGGGGCCGATCTCCCGCTCGTAGCCGTCGATGAGCTTCAACACCTCCTCCTCGCTCAGGGGGCCTCGCAGCAACGCCCGGTAGCGCTCGCGCAGGGGCGTGGCGATGGCGGGGTCCGCCAGCATGCGCGCGAAGAGGAGGTTGCGTCCGGAGAAGTCCGGCAGATCCGTGGGCGAGCTCCGGTGCGTGTCCCAGTTCTGGCCGAAGCTCGCATCCAGGTCCCAGGGGATGAAGCGCCAGGGCGCTCGCGTCACCGGGTCGTAGTAGTGGTACGCGTTCTTGGAGGCCGAGTCCGTTCCGAGGATGAGCGTATTGAAGATCCACCAGTCCTCGTAGTCACGCGTGTTCAGCCACGAGCCCCATTGCGCGCGGAAGGTGTCCCGGTCCGAGCCGGCGATGCGCTCGATGAGGGCCGTGAGCGTGTCATAGGCGCCGACCTGGCCATCCTTGGGCTTGCCCTCGGACTTCTCGAAACCCTGATGAAGGGACGGCTTGGGCACGCCCTCCGCGTCGAGCCGCGAGAAGTTCGCGTCCACGTCCACCGCCTTGAAGAGGTCTCCGTCCTTGGATAGACCGTGCTGGCGCATCAGGTGCTCGTCCACGTGGTCCGCCACGGTGAAGAGGCCCCAGAAGCGCCCGTTCACGTAGAGGACCGCGCTGTACGTCTTCACCTGGATGTGGTCCGGCGACATCCGGTTCCACAGGTCGAAGGCGAGCCTCGGACGGATGTTGGAGTTGTCGTTGAAGCTGGTGATGAGCACCACGCGGCGCCGGCCGGTGAAGCCTCCGGCGAGGTCCGGCTCGTTGAACGGGTCCTCCTCGGAGAACTTCAGGGTGTAGTTGCGCTTGGGGTAGCTGCTGGAGGTGGCCCCGCGGTACTTGGCCTCGATGGCGTAGCGGTGCCCGCGGTAGACGAGCTGCGCGGGACGGTAGCCACCGGCCGTGAGCGTGCCCTCGAAGGAGAGGTGCATCACCGGCAGCCCGTACTCCTCGGTGTACGCGACCGGGTCCAACTCCCGGATGTTGCCCGGGGCCAGCCAGTTGTCGGCCACGCCCACCTTGAGCACGCCCGTCTCGCCGGTGCCGCGCTCGGTGATGGTGAGCAGCCACACGGACGCCTGGGCCTTTCCCGGCGTCCACTGGAAGATGCCACGGGCCTCGTCCACGGTGGCCCCGGCGGGTAGCGGAGACACGGTGAAGCGCAGGTCGGGCGTCGTGTGGCCCGTGCCGCAACGCAGCTGGAGGGTGATCGGCTCGCCTTCCTGGAGCCAGTGGGGACCGTCTCCCGTCGGAGCACAGACGGTCGGCTTCGGAGGAAGTGGAGGCGGCTCGTCCGGCGCCGGCGTATCGGGAGCGGGCGGCGTGCCCTCCGAAGGGGCCGGCGTAATCGGAGCCAGGGGAGGGGAAGTGTCCACTCCCGAGCCGGGAGAGCCGCCCTCCGCCTCCGTGGGCACGCACCTCAGCAACCCAAGACATGCCACCAGAACCAGTACGCACTGGACGAAACGGCCCCTGCCCCCCATGTCCCCTCCCCCGCCTGACGTCCTGGGAGGAGTAATCACCTGGGAGCGGAGCTGGCGGGAACCCAGGACACCCGCCCCAGGAGCGAGCGGGCGGGCGTCTCCGTCATCGGGGCAGGTCGACCCGCGCGGGCACCGTGCCTACTGGCCCATCTGGAAGGAGCCCTCGGCCACCAGCATCAGCTCCACCGCGGGCGCCGCCTTCACCCCGAAGGCCGACAGCGCGGAGGCCTGCGCGCGCACCGCCGACGCGTAGGCCTGGTAGGCCTCGGCCGTCTTCGTGGCCAGCAGCGTGACGTTGGTGCCGCTGACCGTCACCGCCGCCGAGGCCGCGAGGTCCAGGGTGGTGTCCAGCGTGGCCGCCGCCGCCGCCGAGGCCCTCACCGCCGCGCTCACCGCGAGCTGGTTCGTCGCGGTCACCCCGAGGTAGCGCCCCAGCACCGAGGCCTGCACGTCCGTGGTGCCCGCCACGCTGGCGCCGAAGCCCGCGAAGGCCTGCGCCGCCAGCGCCGCGCTCGTGGAGGCGCGCACCTGGGTGCGCAGCGTGGTGCTCGCCGTCACCGCCTGCTGCTTCACGTCGTCCGCCGCGTTGGCCGCCGCCAGGAGGGCCGACAGCGCCGCGCCCGAGGCCTGTGCCTCCAGCCCCGCCGAGGCCCGCGCCGCCGCGTCCACCAGCGGCTTCGCGTCCTCCGCGGACAGCCGCGCCTTCAGCGTCGCCCGGAAGGAGGCGCCCGCCGCGCGCTCGCTCTGCGCCTGCTGCTCCACCTTCGCGCCCAGCTTCTCGGCCGCCGCCCGCAGGTCCGCGTGGAACCTGTCATAGGCCTGCTCCACCGCGCCGCCCGCGTCCAGCGCCACGTTCAGCGCCGCCGCCGCCGCGAGCTCCTCGTGGAAGAGCGCCGTCTGGGTCGTCTGGGCGCCCGCCTGGGCGTACATCTCCAGCTCGGCCTGCTGCGCCGCGCGCACCGCGTCCGCCAGCGCCTTCACGCGCGAGCGGAAGGTCTCGCTCGTGGAGGCTCCCTCGCGCGCCGCCGCCGCCATGCGGGCGTTGATGCGGGCGCGCACGTCCACCAGGTCCACCGTCTCCGCCTGGGGCTTGTCCGCCATGATCTGCGCGAAGACCTCGGCCTCCAGCGAGCTCTCCGTGTCCATGGGCGGCGCCACCGCGTCCTGGCCCTCGGCGGTCGCCTCGAGCAGCGCCGAGGCCACCACCTGGCCGGAGGCGTCCACCGCCTGCAGCACCAGGTGCTCCTCACCCGCGGGCACATCGAGCGTGTACTGGCCCTGCGCCTCCAGCTTGCCCTCGGCCACCACCGTCAGGGTGCCATCCGGCCCCACGGTGCTGGCGCGCACCTGCGTCGCCGCGGCCACCGTGCCCGAGCCCCCGAGCGGAAGCGCTCCGGACACCAGCCCCTGAGGCTGCGTGCCCTCACCGTCCGTCACGCGCCCCTTCACCTGCACCGTGTTGCCACAGCCCGTCCCCAGGCCGAGCACCACCACCGCCGCCCAGAGGTTGCGAAGCGTCGTCGTCTTCAATGTCGTCTCCTCACGTCCCAAAGGCGCCGCATCCGGCCACCCGGCCCGGAACCGGAGCGAGCGCTCGCCCATTTCTTGAGAAAAGGGCTCCCGGTTGGATCAGCCGCGCCGTTTTCCTGCGATGAGCGGGGACAGCTGATCGACGAGGACTCGGCCGTACTGCTCGTGCGGCGGCCTTCACACCTGGAGCGGGTGTACGCGGATTCGCGGCGAGGCGAAGCACGAGCCCGGGAGGTGTTCCGCCAGCTCGAGGACACCTTCGTCGCCAGCGGCCTGTACATCGCCGATGAGGTGACGTCTCCGCGCTGCCTCGCCCCGCCACTGCCCGGGTGCAAGCCGGACTGGAGCTTCGTGGACAGGCTGCTGCCCTCGCGAGGTCCCGCAGCGAGGCACCCGCGGGAAGCATTGGGCACGGCCTTCGCCCAGCGGGCCCGTGAGCGCGGCATGCGCAACGCACTCATCACCGCGTCCCTCAACGCGCTGCTGGCCGTCACCCTGGTGAAGGGGCAGTTGAACCATCGCATCCCGCCTGCCTGTGTCCTACGGTCTGATACACAGTGGCACCGACCTCGGCTGACGTGCCCCTCGCGTGAGGGAAACCGCGCCCTACGGCTGACGGACAGCGGGCTCCCAGCCGGCGGTGACGAGCTGAAGCAGCTCGACGCCGAGCAACTCCGGGTAGCGCCGCAGCCAGTCCGTACGCTCCGGCGTGGCGGGCTCGCCGTTCCAGAGCACCTGCCCTCCGGCCCGTGTCCGCAGCAGCTCGGCCGCGGTGAAGGCGGTGCGCGCCGTCTGTACGAAGGGAGCCTCTCCCCATTGGGGCCAGATCAGCAGCTCGTCCGCCGCGTGGGGATTGCGAAGGAACCACGTCACGGGCTCACCCGAGGCCCGGTCGAACCAGACGCCTTGTGTCCCCTTCAGCTCCACATCCTGGCCTTCCGGCGGGGCCTTCAGCAGCTCCGTCAGCGGTGGCGGTTTCGGGTGCTTCAGCCTCAGAGCCAGCAGGTTGGGGCCCTCGTCATGCCCACCCGCGGGAAACTCGAGGGGCATGCGAAGGGTGGTGTGGAGCTGCTCGCGGCGTTGCAGCCACAAACGCCCCTGCTCCATCGCGTACTTCCCCTGGGCCTCCGTGAGCGCACCGAGGGACTCCACCGTCACCTCCCGGCCGTGAACACCCTCGAAGGCGCGCAGGCCCAGCTCCTCGTTGACGATGGCCGCGAGGGAGAGCAGCTCGAACATGTTCGCCAGGAAGAAGGCGCTGGTGCCACTCACCGAGAGTTGGAGGGTCCCCGCCCGGGGACCGTTGTTGGGCCGCACGCCCGCCCACAGCAAGGGAGCGGAGGCGGGCTCCGCGTCCGCGCGGAACACCCAGGTGGCTCCATCGGGCCGGCGAGCCCGCAGAATGGGACGGGAGCGGGCAAGCAGGTCCAGACAGGCACGCAGCTCGTCGGGGGTGAGCCGGTCCGGCGCACCGGCCCGGACGTCCTCGTAGCGGCGATGGGATGTCAACCAGACGGAGTAGGGCATGGGAGGTTCCTCGGGACGGACGCTACTACCGCGTCTCCCCAAGGAAATCGCGCGGTGTTATGGCTGCGGCATGACCACTCCTCCTCCTCCCCTCCGGGGCTTCGCCGAGGTGAATGGAGCCCGCCTGCACTACGAGCTCCAAGGCGATGGCTTCCCGGTCGTGTTCCTCCATGGTGGCCTGCTCGACCTGCGCATGTGGGAAGGGCAGATGGGAGCGTTCTCCCGGCACTTCACCACCCTGCGCTACGACCAGCGGGGCTTCGGCCAGACGCAGGCCCCTCTCGGGCAACCCCACGCGCCCCACGAGGATCTGCTCGCCCTGCTCGACCGCTTCTCGATGGACCGCGCCCACGTCATCGGCCACTCACTCGGGGGACGCGTCGCGCTCGACTTCGCCCTGGCCTTTCCCGAGCGCGTCTCCTGTCTCGTCCTCGTCGCGCCCGGCATCCAGGGCGCCCCACCCTCGCCCGAGGAATTCTCCTGGTACACGCGCCTGCTGGGCACCGGCCGGGAGAAGGACCCCCAGGCCCTCATCGAGGCCTGGCTCGGCAGTGATTACCTGGCCGCCACCATGGCCCAGCCTTCGGTGGCTGCCCGGGTGCGCCAGTGGACGGTGGAGAACCTGCCCGGCCTGAACCCCGGAGCCCACCCTGCCCGCTTCCTGGAACCCGTGGCCTACGGCCGGCTCGAGGAGCTGCTCATGCCCGTGCTCGTCGTGGTGGGGGACAGGGACAACCCGGTCATGCTGAAGAACGCCGAGGTGCTCGCTCAGCGCGTGGCCGCCCTCACCCGCGTCACCCTCCCGGGCGTGGGCCACATGCCCAGCCTGGAGCGCCCCGAGGACTTCAACCGTTCCGTGCTCGACTTCCTCCTGGGACATCCCACCCCGGCCCCTTGACGCAGTGCGGCATCACCCCTGATGCTTGCATCCCCAAAGGGGTCCTCGGGATGAAGCCACGGCATCACTTCGACACCGGGTGGCGGGAGCGGCTGACACTCGCCGATGGGACGGAGGTGGAGTTACGGCTGGTCCAGCCGCGCGACGCGGAGTTGCTCCTGGAGGGCTTCGAACGGCTCTCACCGCGCTCGCGCATCGGACGCTTCCACGCCCCCAAGTCACGGCTCTCGGAGCAGGAGGTGCGCTACCTCACCACGGTGGATGGGGATCAGCATCTGGCGCTGGGCGCGGTGAGCCTGGGGCCCGAGGGCCGGGAGCGCGGGCTGGGCATCGCCCGGTTCATCCGTCTGGCCCCCTCCTCCGACGTGGCCGAGGCCGCCATCACCGTGGTGGACGCGGCCCAGGGCAAGGGGCTCGGCCGCATCCTGCTGGAGCGGCTCATGGAAGCGGCGCGGGAGCGGGGAGTGGAGCGGTTCGAATGCCACATCCAGCCGGGCAACGCCGCGATGATCCGCCTGCTGAACCGGCTCCTCCCCGACGGCATGCACGAGGAGGACGAGGACACGCTCCGCATCACCGTGCCGCTGTCCTCCACGCCTCGCAGGAAGTGGAACCCGCTGCTGCTGTTGCTGGCGCTCGCCGCCCAGGGGGCACTGACCGTGCTGGGGCCCGCTCGCCCGCCCTCCCCAGACGAGCAGAGGCCGCCAGGTTGACGTCGGACCGGGCTCCGCGCGGTGATGGACCCCGCAGCCCAGCCCCTCAGGAGAAGTCCCATGACGTCCACCCGCCGAAGCCCCTCGGGGTTCCGCCGTCCCACGCTCGCCCTGGCCGGATGGCTCACCAGCGCCGTCCTCGCCTGCACGGGTCCACAAGGTCCCGATGGAGCCACGGGCCCCCAGGGCCCCGGCGGCAAGGACGGTGTCCCCACACCGGTGCGCCTCCTGGACGACAAGATCGGCCGGTGGCTCCCGGAGAACCGCACCCGCCTCAATGAAATGATCTCCACCCTGGGCATCGCCAGCCCGGCGTTCGACCCGAAGAACCGCCCCGTGGCCGTGTTCGACTGGGACAACACCCTCGTGAAGAACGACCTGGGGGACGCCACCTTCTTCTGGATGCTCCGGCACGACAAGGTGCGCCAGCCCGCGGACAAGGATTGGAGCACCACCAGCCCCCACCTCACCCCCGAGGCCCGGGCGGCCCTCAACAGCGCCTGCGACACCGCCGCCGAGCCCGGTGCGCCCCTCGAGACGAGCCGCCACACCGGCTGCGCGGACGAGCTCGTCAGCATCTACAACGGAGGCAAGACGCACGCGGGCAAGGCCGCCTGGAACAACCCGGTGACGCTGACGCTCAACACCGCGTATGCCTGGGTGGCCCAGCTCCAGGCCGGCTACACGCCGGAGGAGCTCCGCGCCTTCGCCCGCTCCGCCTACGCCGAGAACGCCTTCAACCCGCCGGGCACCACGCAGACGGTGGGCACCACCCCGGGGCTCGCCTACCACGTCCAGGTGTACGAGGAGATGGTCGACCTCGTCGAGACGCTGCAGGCCAATGGCTTCGACGTCTGGGTCGTCACCGCCTCGCCCCAGTTCGTCATCGACGCCGTGTCCGAGTCGCTGGCCGGCATCAAGCCCAACCGGGTCATCGGCATCCGGCCGATGACGGACTCCCAGGGGCGGGTGACGGCGCACCTGCGGGGCTGCGGCCCCGTGGCCGATGGCGAGGACTCGCTCATCACCTACGACCAGGGCAAGCGCTGTTGGATCAACAAGGTCATCTTCCACCAGCCCGTGGAGAAGCAGCTGCCCCGCCAGCCGGACGCGGCCAGGCGCCAGGTCTTCGCGGCGGGGGACTCGGACACGGACCTCGCCTTCGTGCAGGACGCGACGCACCTCAAGCTGGCCATCAACCGCAACAAGGTGCAGCTGATGTGCAACGCCTACGCGAACCACCAAGGCCGGTGGCTGGTGCAGCCCATGTTCGTCCAGCCTCGCGCCCAGGGCACCCGCTACCCCTGCACCACCGCGAAGGACGCGGCCGGACAGCCCCTCGTCGACGAGGCGGGCAACCCCTTCACCCAGGACTACGAGGACCGGGTGTACGCGCTGCCGTAGCCACCCGCTCAGGCCGCGCGGCTGGCCAGGTCCGCCATCAGCGTCTGCGTCCCGGCGAGCGTCGGGTCATCCCGCCGGGACCGCGCCACCTCCACCCGCGCGCCGTGCGCCATCCACCAGCGCTCGGCGTCCTCCTCCGTCCAGCGCCCGGCGTCCGCGCATGCATCCAGCGCCATCCGCAGCGCCCGCGCGCCCTCGTAACGGGCCTCGGGCTTCTTCTCCAGGCAGCGCAGGAGGACGTCGCAAAGGTCCTTCGGCAGCTCGCGCCCGGCGCGCACTTCCGGGGGATCCGGCGGCGTGTGCAGGTGGTGGGCACAGATTTCCACCACGCTCCGGCCCTTGAAGGCATGGGTGCCGGTGAGGAGCGCGTACCCCACCGCGCCCAGCGAGTAGAGGTCCCCCCGCGCGTCCACCTGTTCCGGCGTGGAGATGGCCTCGGGGGCCATGTACAGCGGCGTCCCGGTGATGACGCTGCCCTGGGTGATCGCCACGTCCTTCGGATTGCCCAGCTGCTTCACCAGCCCGAAATCGAGCACCTTCACCAGGTCCGGCATGCCCCGGCGCCGGCACAGGAAGAGGTTGGCCGGCTTGATGTCCCGGTGCAGCAACCCCAGGCCGTGCGCCTCCTCCAGCGCGCCGCACACCTGACGCAGGATGTGGATGACGCGCGCGGGCGGCTGCGGGCCCGTGGCCGTGAACAGCCCCTCCAGGTCCACGCCCTCCAGGTACTCCATCACATAATAGAAGAGCCCATCCGCGGTGCGGCCGTAGTCGTAGATGGCGATGGTGTTCGGGTGGGTGAGCTGGCTGGTGAGCTGCACCTCGCGCTCGAAGCGCTCCAGGCCCTGGCCATCCGTGTCGGCGCGCAGCAGCTTGATGGCGGTGCGGCGGCGCAGCAGGGCGTGGCTGGCCAGGAACACCTCGCCCATGGCTCCGGCACCCAGCCGTTGCAGCAGCGTGTACTGCCCCAGCTTGTGCGCGTCGCGCACCTGCTTGCGCAGCCCGTAGATGACCGCCGTGGCCACCGTGCTGAACGCCACCGCCACGAAGAACCAGCACAGCGCCAGCAGCACCTGACTGATGGGCGACAGGGGCGCCGCGTCGCGGAACCGCATGGCGACGAGGGTGGACAGCATCCCGATGCCGCACGCGCCACCACTCAGCAGCAGCGTGCGCCGGGCACTGCTCGGCACGAGGATGGCCCGCAGGCTGAGGAGCGCCACCAACGCCAGCAACATCTCGTAGATGCCCGCCACCGGATAGGGGTGGAGGAAGGGCCAGCTCGCCACCACCGTGCCCATCAGCAGCACGCCCACCGTTTCGATGGCCCGCAGCGCCTTCCACGAGCGCCTGCCGGTGCGGCACAGCAGCCAGATGCACCCGAAGACGGAGTACTCGCCCAGCGCCTCGAAGGAAAAGAGGCTCTTGAGCGCCGTCCGGAGGTCCACCCGGGGATCCAGGGCGATCGCCAGGTGGAACAGGGGGTAGTAGAGCAGGTCGATGAGGAAGCACACCTTCCCGAAAAACCCCAGCCGCTCCTGGAGCAACGCACGCCCATCCTCGGTGCGGCTCGAGGACACGGACGGCGCGGGCAGGCCCGCCGCGGCACCGAGAGAGGGAGGGAGCACTTCGCTCATGGTGCGGACAACTTAGCTCAAACCCCTCCTTCTGTCTGGCAGTGTACAGTGACACCGCAATGCTCAAGACGCTCATCGTGGACGACCAGGCGGCGGTGCGCACCGCGCTGGAAGTCCTCTTCGATCTGCACGGACTGCCCACGCTGGTGGCCAGCTCGCCCCAGGAAGCGCTGGACCTGGTAGCGGCGGAGGATGTGGGAGTGGTGGTGCAGGACATGAACTTCACCGAGGCCACCACCTCCGGTCACGAGGGACTCCAACTGCTGCGGGACATCAAGCGGTTGGATCCCGACCTGCCCGTGGTGGCGATGACGGCGTGGACGTCGCTGGAGATGGCGGTGCAGCTCATCAAGGAGGGCGCGAGCGACTACCAGGCCAAGCCGTGGGACGACACCAAGCTCGTCAACACGGTGAAGAACCTGATGAGGCTGCGGGAGCTGTCGCTGGAGAACACGCGCCTGCGCGCGGGGGGCGCCAGGGCCCGGGCGGAGCTGGCGCGCAAGCACGACCTGCGCGGCGTCATCTACGCGAGCCCCACCATGCACGAGGTGGTTTCACTGGTGGTGAAGGTGGCCCCCGCGGACGTGCCCGTCCTCATCAGCGGCCCCAATGGCGCCGGCAAGGAGCAGGTGGCGGAGATGGTGCAGGCCAACTCGCGCCGCAAGGCCGGACCCTTCGTGAAGGTGAACTGCGGCGGGCTGCCGGACCAGCTGCTGGAGGCCGAGCTCTTCGGCGCCGAGCCCGGTGCCTACACCGGAGCCATGAAGCTGCGCGTGGGCCGCTTCGAGGAGGCGCATGGCGGCACGCTCTTCCTGGACGAGATTGGCAACCTGTCCCCGGCCGGGCAGGCGAAGCTGCTGCGCGTGCTGCAGCTGGGCGAGTTCCAACGGCTGGGCAGCAACGTGACGCGCAAGGTGGACGTGCGCGTCATCAGCGCCACCAACGTGGACCTGCCCAGGGCCATCCAGGAGGGCAACTTCCGCGAGGACCTCTACTTCCGGCTCGCCGTCATCGAGGTGAAGCTCCCCGCGCTGAAGGACCGGCCCGAGGACGTACCGGTGCTCGCCGAGCACTTCCTCCAGCACTTCCAGCCCGAGGGCGAGGCGCTGCACCTGGGCGCCAGCGCGCGCCAGGCGCTGCTGGCCCACGACTGGCCGGGCAACGTGCGCGAGTTGCAGAACCGCATTCAACGCGCGGTGCTGGTGCGCAAGGGGACCACCCTGGAGGCGGCGGACCTCGGGCTGTCCGAGGCCGGCCAGCCGGAGAAGTCCGCCTCCGAGCACGCCCCCGTTCCCGCCGCGCTCTCCGAGGAAGAGGCACAGGAGCGCGCCACCGTGGAGCGGGCGCTCGCCGAGGCCCAGGGCGTGGTGTCGCGCGCCGCCGCCCAGCTCGGCCTCAGCCGGCAAGCCCTCTACCGGCGCATGGAGCGGCTCGGCCTCAGCGTGGAGCGCCGTCTCAAGGGCTGATCCTCCTTCCGGAATCCTCTCGTGCTCTCCTCGAAGAACGTCCCCGCGTCCTCCACCTCCACACGCCGTGTCCCGCCCCTGCTGCGCAAGCTGGCACCCGGAGCGGCGGCGCTCGTCCTCGCGGTGCTGCCCGGCACCACGCTCGCACTGACCACCGGCTCCGCCGTGTGGACGCTCGTGGGAGCGGGCCTGGGCGTGCTGCTGGGACTCGGCCTCCTGGCGTGGGCCGTGCGAGCCCAGGCCGCCGGACAGGGGAAGCTGCTGCGCACCGTGGTGGAGGGCGTGCCCATGGCCATCGTGCTGTATGGCGACTCGGGCCACATCGCCTTCACCAACGCCACCGCCCGCGAGCTCTTCTTCGAGGGCCGCGCCGTCGAGGGGCAGAACTTCCTCTCCATGCTCCAGGCCGCCCCCGCGGCCCTGCGCCAGGCGCTCCTCACGGACAGCGACGAGCTCTTCACGGTGGAGGTGAACAAGGAGAGCGAGACGTTCCACCTGTCCAAGCGCGACTTCGACTTCGCCGGCGAGCCGCACACGCTGCTCATGGTGAAGCACCTCACCCAGGAGCTGTCGCGCCAGGAGGTGGATGTCTGGAAGAAGGTCATCCGGGTGATGAGCCACGAGCTGAACAACTCGCTGGCGCCCATCTCCTCGCTGCTGCACTCGGCGCGGCTCATCTCCCAGAACCCCGAACAGCTCGGCAAGCTGGCGCGCGTGCTGGACACGCTCGAGGAGCGCACCACGCACCTGCGCACCTTCCTGGATGGCTATGCGCGCTTCGCCAAGCTGCCGCGCCCCCGGCAGGGGGTGGTCGAGTGGCCGCGGCTGCTCTCGGGGTTGCAGGCCCTGTATCCCCAGGCGACCTTCGCACCGCCGCCGGGCAAGCCGGGATGGTTCGACGCGGCGCAGGTGGAGCAGGTGCTCATCAACCTGCTGAAGAACGCCCAGGAGTCCGGCGGGCCGCCCGAGTCCGTGGCGCTGGAGGTCGACGAGGCCGAGGGAGGTTTCCGGCTGCGCGTGCACGACCGGGGGCGGGGACTGACGCCCGAGGTGCTACAGAACGCCCTGCTGCCCTTCTACACGACGAAGGAGAAGGGCACGGGGCTGGGACTGGCGCTGTGCCGGGAGATCATCGACGCGCACCGGGGGCGGCTGCGCATCGAGAACCGCGAGGGCGGAGGAGCCACCGTCACCGTGTGGCTGCCCGGACGCGACACGACGATCGCGGGCCGCACGTCCCTGGCCCGGCTGACGATGACCCGGGTGTGAGTCTGGCGGCCCGGTTCCCATCCCGTCATCTCAGACTTCGGTGAAGCGGATCCCTCCAAGCCGAGGGTCATCCAGTGCCTGCTTGAGACGCTCGGAGACGAGAAGGACGGAACTCCATCCATTGGGCCGGAAGATGTCGGCATCACCCACCTTGCTCGTATCAATACGTAAGCCCCTGACAAGGCGGTAGTCGCCTACCCTGTCAGGTGCTCCGTCTTCGGGCTTCCAATATTCAACCCTCTCGCACCGAGCATCGTCGATGCAGGGGATGATGCGAAGAACGTTGGCGATGAAGTAGGGCGCCGTCTGGCCCACCACCTCAACCGGGATGAATTGTATCTGTTGCTGGAGACCGAGACCTTCGAAGAGGGGAACGAGCCGGCCATGAACGATGGGGATGCTGAGCGTCGTGAAGCTGAAGTCGAGCGCGCGCCCAGGAGCAGCCAGGGGTATTCGAGG
Organism: Archangium lipolyticum; assembly: GCF_024623785.1. NCBI lineage: Bacteria > Pseudomonadati > Myxococcota > Myxococcia > Myxococcales > Archangiaceae > Archangium > Archangium lipolyticum. The sequence goes on along the minus strand of NZ_JANKBZ010000027.1, from coordinate 145,044 downwards.
CGTCCCTCTCAACGCGAGGGTGTGTCCGCCGAAGAACTGCCAGGGGTCGAGTTCCTCGCCATACTCGTCGATGGGATCCGACAGGACCCACTGCTCTCGGATGCGTGAGTCGAAAAACAGCTCATGATATCGAATGGATTCGCCCATTTCAGTCCCTGGGTTTCGCGATCAGACCGTGGAGTCGTGAGCCAGGAGTGCAGACTTCATCCGCAATCCTCTTGAGTTCCTCCAACAGCCTGGACCTGCATTGCTGTTGTGTTCTACAGAACCGGATGGCGTCCTCGAGCCGCCTGAAGATTTCTTCGTGATATTCTTCAGGGTGAGGACCGAAGTGCCCCAGCAGGTTCACCTTGTTCGCATCGTCGTCGAGGTTCATGCCCGCCTTGGCGAAGATCCTCTCGAAGCGTGGCGTCCACGGGCCACCTCGCACATTGGAATCATCGTTCTTGTTGGTGGCCAGGTGATGGCGCGAATAACCAGGCGCCTTGTCCGAGAGTTCCTTGCAGGCACTGCGCAGCGCAGAGCTGGCTGTACTGGCGGCCACCCCTGTAACGAGGAGGGTCCCCTCGGCCGACACGGCCTGGGCGAGGGTAACGTTGCTCCAACTGTATCCCCCCGGCAGGGACAGACGGCGAGGCAACAGCTTCCACAACCCACCTTGAGAAACCTGCACGTTCTTTCCAACCCCCCGCATCGCCAAGAAGGCGAGGATGCGGACTCCAGCGCCGCCCAGGTAACTGCCAAAGCGCTCGGCGGCTGCTTCGACTTCCTTCAGGCTTCGAGCATCCTGAACGCTCTGGTAGAGGTGGAAAGCCACCATACCGAAGTGGGTGAGCTCCGCGACAGAGAAGACCGTGAGGAGCACCACGGTAACGGAGGCGGCGAACGCCTTGGTGAAGATGGGCTCGGGCGTCACCCAGGCGAGGCCATACAGGACAAGGGCCATGGCCATGCTTGCGAGGAAGGCAGGGTCCTTCACGAGCTCTTCGACCCCCTCACGTACGCCCTGGGGCATGTACTGGGGAGACAGGCGCAGCGCCATGACGAGGGGGCTGCCCTCCAGGCAAGGAGGGAGGGGAAACAGCGGCTCGCCATAACGCTCGATGAACTGCTCGCGCAGCGTGCGCTCCAGAGGGGAGGGCTGGAAGGAGACACCAGAAGAGGAGACAAACTGGATATCTGGAGCTTGCCCCGGCAACACCAGACCCTGGGGGACAGAGCAGAGTCCGACGCCCGCTCTTGGATGCAGGCTGGGCTCCAGATAGGCGAGTTCCTCACGGAATTGGGCGAGCACCCTGCGAGCGTCCTCAATGGAGACGTGCGGGAAGGCCGACTCTGAAGGAAGGGGCGGAGAAGATAGCAGGAGCCTGCCATCCGGCAGCGGAGTGACGCGAACGGTCTCGGCTCGCCCAGGGCCACGAGCACCTTGAGAAGACTCGTCGATGGTGACACACGCCGGAGCGAGCCGCAGGCACAGGGCTACCGCCAAGTATGAGACCAGCGTGCCCATCTTTGTTTCTGGCATGGCGTGCCAAGATGTTATCAAAGGGTTGGAATCATCGACTCGAATCCTGTGATGGCGCGCCGAGATCGACAAGGAGCGGAGGAACTGGTCTACAACGCACGCGTCATGAACCGTGCCCTCCTCCTGTCCGCCTGTGTCCTCGCCACGTGCCTTGCCTGCACGGAATCACGCCGCGCCCCCACGCCACCTGCGGAAACGCCCACGCCGGTCGACGCGGGCACCACGCCTCCAGCCAGGGAGGCGGGGATGCCGGACGCGGGGCTCGCGGACGCGGGGCCCCTTCCCTCTCCCATGGATGGCGGCACCGCCTGCTCGGCCCAGGGGCTGAGCCCCACGCCGTCCCCCGCGCAGCCGCCCCTGCCTCCAGCCGTGGACTCCATGCGCCGCCGCATCGTCGCCGCGGCGGTGGCGTGTGACTACGCGGCGCTCGGTGCGCTCGCGGACGAGCAGGGCAAGGGCCTCCGCTTCTCCTTCGGCCCCGATATGGACGTGACCCACTTCTGGCGCATGCAGGAGCAGGAGCACGGTGAACCCGTGTTGGCCCGACTGGTGAAGATCCTGAGCCTGCCCTACACGAAGCAGGGCGAACTCTATGTCTGGCCCTCGGCGTTCCGGGAGAACGCCACCGCCCAGGACTTCGCGGCCTTGAAGGGGCTCTACCCGGACGAGCAGCTCCAGGCGATGCAGCGGGAACTGAGCTACCTCGGCCTGCGCGCCGCCATCACCGGAACGGGCGATTGGCAGTTCGCCGTCAGCGGAGACTGAAGGTCAGGTCCGCTCAAGCGAGGGTGAGCGGATACAGCACCACCTGGGCGTAGTTGATGCTGCCCTCGTGCGTGGAGAAATGCCGGGCGGACTGGCGCAACCTCCGGACCATCGCCTCGAACTCGGCCTGACTCACGGCCCGTAGGGACATGTACAGGCGCGCCGCCGCCCTCAAGTACGAGAAGAGCGGGTGCGCATCATGCCCGTCCGGCCGCCGGTACAATTGGCGGTAGAGCCGAGCGAACTCGGAGTCCAGCTCGGGCCTGCCCATCGCCGCGCAGTAGATGGCGGCGGTCGTTTCCAGCAGCAGGAAGAAAGGCGCGTACTGCCGCGGCGGCTCCCGTGTCATGTCCGGCGGCACCGCCGTTCCCGTCCACAGCCGGGAGATGGGTTTGAGCCGCACCGTCACGATCCTGCCCGAGTAGTCCGCCACCGGAGCTTCTTCTCCCTCCAAGGGAATCACGCGGTCGGGTTCTTGAGGGTGGTACCTGACGGGGATTTGCAACACCTCGGGACAGCGCACATTCAGGCCGCCCCGCTTCAACTGCTCCGCCACATCCCAATCCATGTCTCCTCCTCAGGACGTCATGTGGAAGATGCGACTTTTCTGGTCGGGTGTCGAGGGCCTCCGCCCATCTCCCGTTTGAAGGGAACTTCGGATTTCACTTGACCCCGGAGGTTCGGCGGTCAGTAGGTTCTTCCCGCATGCGGCCCACCCCCTGCGGTCTCGTTCCCCTCCTGCTGGCCTTGACTGGAAGCCTTGAGGAGCCATCGTCTTCTCAGGTCACCTCCCCGGAAACGCACGCGCGGCCGGAGGTGATTCCAGAAGTCACTCCCGCTCCGGAAGGACAGGAACACGCGGTGCGCGTGCTGGAGATTCCCGAGGCCCCAGGCGACACAGGGCCGGGGGTCGATGCGTGGCAGGCGCGGCGGGTACTCCCGGAGGCGCCAGCCGGGCCGCTCCCGGAGCGGGCTGGAGACATACCCGCGCGCTACGAGCCCGGCCTCTTCGCCCGGCTGGTGCTCTCGGGACGGTTGGGAAGGAGCGGTGTCACCTTCTCGAGGCCCATGGGCACTGACGGGATGACCGAGGGTGACGATCTCATCGCCTGGGAGCAGCGCATCCACCGTGCGGAAACCCTCGTCGTGGTATCGGCGGAGCTGAAGCTGTCCGCGGCGTCCACGCGGCCCTGGGTACCAGACGAAGCGTGGCTGCTGGACATGAAGGGCCAGAGAGTGGGCCGATTCCCAGTGTGGATGGTCGTTCCGGTGCTCTACCCGGGCGGCAGATGCACCGTGGCCGTGGAGGTGGAGCTCGCCTCTGACACCCCCCCGAGGACGCTCCGGCTCGAGCTGCGGGAGAAGGACGGTGGGCGCGTCGTTCCCGTCGGGAACCTGAAGTTGTGAAAGGGAGTGTGACGGGCATGAACGGGCACGTGTGGAACGTGGCGGAGCTCGAACCCGGCACCGTCGTGGCCGGTTGGCGCGTACAGAAGCGGCTGGGCGTGGGCGGCTATGGGGCCGTCTACCTCGTGGAGTCCGTGGAACAACCGGGAGCCCTCGGCGCACTCAAGATGTTCTTCCACCCCCAGGACATTCGCGCCGGACGCGAGCAGTCCCTGCTGGTGGACAAGGCGATGCACCCCAACGTGGTGCGCTGCCTGGGGGCGGGCCGCTGGCCCCACCCCATCCAGGGGCACCCCTTCCTCGTACTGGAGTACGTGCCCGGCCCGCCACTGCATCTGTGGGTGGAAGAGAACAACCCCGAGTTCTCACGACTGGCCTATCTGGGCGCCGAAGTAGCCCTGGCGTTGGGCCACCTGCACGCGCGTGGCGTGCTGCACCGCGACCTCAAGCCCGAGCACGTGGTGGTGAGGGAGACAGACAGGAAGCCGGTGCTGGTGGACTTCGGAGTGGGCGACTACACGGGGGCGAACACGCTCACCGAAACCCCCCTGCCCCCGGGCACCGCGCACCTGCGAAGCCCCGAGGCCGCGTGCTTCTGGCTGGCCCATGGCGACAAGCCGCGGGCACGCTACGACTACCGCCCCTCGGACGAACTGTACGCGCTGGGAGTATGCCTGTACCGGGCAACAACGGGGCATTACCCCTTCCCGGCCGGAGCGGACGTGAAGTTCCTGCTGTACATGGACATCGCCCACCGGGTGCCTCCCCCACCGGTGGAGGTCAATCCCCGGGTGCCGCTCGTGTTGAGTGACGTCATCACGAGGCTGCTGGCCAAACACCCCGAGGCGCGCTACCGCAACGGCGAGGAGGTGCACGCGGCGCTGCTGGCGGCGGCCACCTTCGGTGGGCGCGAGCCCTGGGAGGCCAGCGTTTTCGAGTGGGAAGAGGTCCCCACGGGAGAAGCGCCAGAAGGGGCGATCACCGCCAGGCGGCGCATCCGCCGGCCACCACCGCCCGTGCGGGAACAGCAACCCACGCAACCCAAGGGCCCACCTCCGGCCGAGCCGCCCGCCTCCGAGCCCGCCATCAGTCCGCCCGGGCGCTTGCCCAGGGCGGTACTGGCGGCAACCGCGGCATTGATGGCCCTGCTCATGGTTACAGTCGTCCTCATTCCGCGCGGATGGAGGCAGGAAGAAACCCCTCAAGTAACCGCGAGCGACCCGCCCGCTGCGGTTCAGGAAGTGGCACACCCGGCCCAGGCACCCGACACTGCTCCCGCCCCGGCTCCGCTACCACCAGCGGAAGATCCCCCCGAGGCCACCGTCCAGCCGGTGCGACACACGGAGAGCGTGTCCATGAAGAAGAACAGCCCGCCCAGCAAGCAGTCCGAGCAGAAGCCCGCCACCGATGAGGCGACCTCCTCCGATGCATGGAAGCGAGCGATGATGGTGTGCCTGCTCTACGGAGGCACGGCGTGCACGGGAGCCCAGGTGCGGCCGCAACCCGGAGATTGTCCTCCCGAGGCGCTCGCCGCCATGCGCTCCTTGCGTCAAGCCGTCCCCGGTACAGCGGACGTGTGGCTCGACGTCACCAAGCCCCACTCCAGGGTGGGTCTGGACAACTACACGGATGGCCCGATCATCAGCAGCATCGCCTACAGCACGAGCGACATCCCCGAAGGCTCGGTGCTGTACGGGTGGCTATGGGTGACCGGCAACGGAGTGGATGCGGAAGGCTACAAGAAGGTCTATGGCCGTTGGGACAAGCTGAAGCTGCCCGACGGAAGGGAAATGCCGGTGTGCTTCATCCTGGCCGATTCAGACGGGGTGGAAGAGGTCGAAGTGGGACCGCCGGGCTACGCCCGGTTTCCGCGCATCGCGCCGCTCATGTCCGTCAAACGCTTCGTCTTCGAGTGAGGCCCACGCGCCTCAGGCCACGAGGTGGTCCACCTCCTCGGGCATCCGGAGATGCCTGCGCACCACGGCCGTGAGCGCGGCGCTGGAGATGGGCTTGCGCACGAACTCGGAGGCACCGGCCTGCACCGCCCGCAGATCGAGATCCGGCGCCTTGCCCCCGGTGAGCAGCACGATGGGCAGGTGGCACACCTCGGGCCGCTCGTCCGCGCGCACCTGGCGCACGAAGTCCAGGCCGTTCATCCCCGGCATGTTGAAGTCCGCGATGATGAGATCCACGGGGCTCGAGCCCAGCAGCCGCAATCCCCTATCCGCTCGATCCGCATCCAGAAACCCCAGCTTCAACTTCATCAAATACACCTTGATGATGTGCCGGATGGTATCGCTGTCATCCACGATCAGAACGCTGCGCTTCATGGAGCCCCCTCGAATCCAAAGACAGAATTCCGGAAGAACCCGCGTGTGTCGACCCGATGGCATTCACGGCCGCCTCGGCACGACCAGGGCTGAACACTCCGGGACTCGGGACGCACGGGGATGTTGAGCACCCGACTGCGACATGTCGTGGGCGGTGTGGAGGGGATCGGAGACGCGGTCCGGAAGGCGGGTCACGGCCATGCGCGAATCCGTGCCCGCCCTCCGGTACCGCTGCGCTCCGGAATGCTGGAGACCCCCCCGGGCCCCACCTTCATTCCGTCACGGTGTGTGAACGACCTCTCGGGCCGAGCCCACGACGACGGCTCTGTCAGCCCCAGGGCCTCACACGTCAACCCCGAGGAACAGTGAGCATCGCTGTCCGCGTGAGCAACTGGCGTGCCGCCAGCCCCCCGCTCCTGGAAGCCTTGACCCTCCGCGGAAACACCCTCGAAATTTCGAGGGAACCCCTGGAGATTCCGTGAGTTGCGCGTGCGCCGCTGTCCGCGGCACGCATGACGGAATGGCACGGGACCGGACACCTGTCCGGACACATGTCCGCGCCAGCCCGTGGAGGCCGGACACCGATGTCGCGTCAGGCGACGAGACTCGCATCCTCTGAAAGCGGGAGATGCCGCCGCACCACCGTCGCGAGATCCTCGATGGAGACGGGTTTGCGCACGAACTCGGAGGCTCCGGCCTGGCGCGCCCTCGTCTCGAGGTCCGGCGCCTTGCCTCCCGTGAGCAGCACGATGGGCACCTTGCGCACCTGCTCCCGCTCACTCGCGCGGACCCGGCGCACGAACTCCAAGCCATCCATCCCGCCCGGCATGTTCACGTCCGCGATGATGAGATGCACCGGGTTCGTCTCCAGCAGCTGGAGCCCCTGCTCGCCCCCACTCGCGTCAAGGAATCCCAGTTTCAGCTTCATCAAGTAGATCTTGATGATGTGCCGGATGGTGTTGCTGTCTTCCACGAGCAGCACGGTGTGATTCACGGGAATCCCCTTTTTTATGGAGTCATTCCTCCATTACCCGTGAATCACCGCCCCGCCACACGACGTGCCCGTGAGTCATTGGCACGGTGGGAACTGAACAGAGACGGGGGCTCGCAACCCGTGTATGCGAGCTACCCTCACCCCGACCCTCTCCCGAAGGGAGAGGGAGTTTGTTTGTCGTTTCAGCTCGCGCGGAAGCGTGCGTCGAACCGTGTGGCTCCCGGCTCGCGCTTCACGCCGTGGTCCGGGTTCGCAGACAGGTGCTCCAGCACCTTGAACACCGTCTCCACCTCGTCCGCTGCCCCCACCGCCACCGCGAGATCCTCGGCGGTGTAGCCCTTCGTCTTGTCCCCGCGCAGCTTCGCCAGCGCCTTGCCCTGCAGCTCCAGCACCACGCCCGCCGCCTTCTTCCCCGCCTCCACTCCCGGCTGGTGGTACGCGTTGATGTTCACCAGTGTCGCGTAGAAGCCTACTGCCCGCTCGTACAGGGCGATCAGCGCCCCCACCGTCCGCGCGCTCACGTCCGGCACCGTGAGCGTCATCGACTCGCGGCCCTTCTCGAACAGCGCCCGCCGCGTCCCCAGGAAGAAGCCCAGCAGGTAGTCCCCGCTCGTGATGTCCGGCTCCACCTGCATCGACGTGCCCCCGCGGTCCTTCAACACCTCCAGGAAGGTGACGAAGAAGTTGTTCACGCCCTCGCGCAGCTGCTGCACGTAGGCATGCTGGTCCGTGGAGCCCTTGTTGCCGTACACGGCGATACCCTGGTTCACCACCTTGCCGTCCAGGTCCTTCTCCTTGCCCAGTGACTCCATCACCAGCTGCTGGAGGTACCTGGACATCAGCATCAGCCGGTCCTTGTACGGAAGGATGACCATGTCCTTCTGGCCACGCCCGTTGCCCGCGTGGAACCACATGAGCGCCATCAGCGCGGCCGGGTTGCGCAGCGGGTCGCGCTGGCGCGTCGCCTCGTCCATGTCACGCGCGCCCGCCAGCATCCCGTCGATGTCCAGCCCCTGGAGCCTCGCCGGCAGCAGGCCCACCGCCGACAGCACCGAGGTGCGTCCTCCAACCCAGTCCCACATGGGGAACGCCCGCAGCCAGCCGCCCTTCTTCGCGTAGCGGTCCAGCTCGCTGCCCCCGCCCGTCACCGCCACCGCGTGCTTGCCGAAGTCCAACCCCTTCTGCTGGTACGCGCGCTCGGCCTCCACCATGCCGTTGCGCGTCTCCTTCGTACCGCCCGACTTGCTGATGACCACGGTGAGCGTCTCGGAGAGCCTGTCCCCGAGCTGCGCCAGCACCCGGTCCATCCCGTCCGGGTCCGTGTTGTCGAAGAAGAACACCTGCATCCGGTCCGCCGCCGTGCCGAGCGCGTCCGCCACCAGCTGCGGCCCCAGCGCCGAGCCACCGATTCCCACGAGCAGCACCCGCGTGAAGCGGTCCGCCTTCGGAGGCTTCACCCGGCCGGCGTGCACGTCATCCGCGAAGCCGCGAACGGCCGCCACCGTGTCTTGAATCTCCTTCCCGAGGCCCGCCTCCGGAGCTCGCTCGGGAGCGCGCAGCCAGTAGTGCCCCACCATCCGCTTCTCGTCCGGATTCGCGATGGCTCCCTTCTCCAGGGTCTCCATCGCATCGAAGGCCTTCTCCATGGGGCCGCGCATCCGCTCGATGAAATCGTCGGCGAAGCTCATCCGCGACACGTCGAGCGTCAGCCCGACCTTCTCCACCCCGCACAGGTACTTCTTGTAGCGCTCCCACAGTTGGCGCTCGGTCATCTCTTCTCCCTCGGCTTCGTTTCCTCGTGTCTCGCCCGTTCCTACCGCCGCGCCCTCGCTCGGGGGAATGATTTTCATGGGTGCGCGCACTCGGCGTGACACTGTTGATGCATCCGCCGTCTCCGGCCCATCATCGCCCCCATGAGCCACCCCTGGATGCTCGAGACGCCCGCGCCGCCCGCCGACGCACGGATTCCCTATGGCACCGACCCCCACCAGTTCGGGGACCTGCGCCTGCCTCGCGGCCAGGGCCCCCATCCGGTCGTCGTCGTGGTGCATGGCGGCTTCTGGCGCGCTCGGTATGACCTCGAGCATGTGGGACACCTGTGCGCGGCTCTCACTCAACGGGGCCAGGCCACCTGGAGCCTCGAGTACCGGCGCGTCGGCCACCCCGGCGGCGGCTGGACCGGCACCTTCGAGGATGTCGCGCAGGGGATGGATTTCCTCCGCACCCTGGCGGACCGCTACCCGTTGGACCTCGGGCGCGTGGTCACCCTGGGGCACTCGGCCGGAGGGCACCTGGCCCTCTGGCTCGCGGGCCGTGGGCGGTTGGAGCCCGGGCAGCCGCTGCACACCGGGAAGCCCTTCGTTCCGCGAGGCGCCGTGTCACTCGCGGGTGTGGTGGATCTGGAGCGCGCTCACGCGCTGAACCTCGGGGATGGGATTGTCGAGGCATTCCTCGGGGGCACGCCCGCGCAGGTGCCTGAACGCTATGCGCTCGCGTCTCCCGCCTCGCTCCTGCCCCTCGGCGTGAGGCAGGTCCTGGTGCATGGGGAAGAGGACTCCACCGTCCCGCTCACCCTGAGTACCGAGTACCACGCTCGCGCCACGAAGCTCGGGGATAGTGTACGGCTCGTGAGCCTGCCGGGCGCCGAGCACTTCGAGGTCATCGACCCGCGTGCGAAGGAGTGGTCACGGGTCGTCGAGGCGGTGGATTCACTGATGTGAGGCACGGGCATCCTCACGAGGGCGTATACCCTCACCCCGACCCTCTCCCAGAGGGAGAGGGAGGGAAGGAGGGAGGGAGGGAGGGAGGGGGAATGCGATGTCAGAAGCCTCGCATCCAGCCTCCGTCGATCGCGATCGACTGGCCTGTGATGTAGCCCGCCTGCTCCGATGCCAGGAACGTCACCAGCGCTCCCAGCTCCTCCGGCTTGCCCAGCCGGCGCGCCGGAATCGCCGAGGTGATCTTGTCCTCGGGGACTCCCAGCTCCTTGAGGCGCTCCGTCGCATGGTAGCCCGGCTGCACCCCGTTGATGGTGACGCCGTGCTCCGCCACCTCGTTACTGACGGTCTTCACCAGTCCCATCAACCCCGCTCGCAAGCCGTTGGAGATCGTCAACTGCGGCATCGCCTCGCGCGCCGCCACCGATGTCACCAGGATGATTCGTCCCCAGTGTCTCTCCTTCATCCCCGGCAGCGTCGCCTGCAGCCCCTCCACCACGCTCATCCACAGGCTCTGGAAGCCCTCCTGCCACTGCTCGGCTGAAATCTTCTCGATGCTCCCCTTCGGCGGCCCGCCCGTGTTCACCACGAGCACGTCCACGCCCCCCAGCTCCCCCACCACCTTCTCCACCAGCGCCTTCGTCGCGCCCGGCTTCGTCGTGTCCGCCGCCACCCCCAGCGAGGCGCCCATCCGCTTCGCCGCCTCGCGGATCCGCTCCTCGCTGCGCGAGCAGATGGCCACCCTCGCCCCTTCCTTCACCAGCTGCTCGGCGATGGCGTACCCCAGCCCGCTGGAGGCTCCCATCACCAGTGCCCGCCGACCCTTCAAGCCGAAATCCATCCGAATGCTCCTTCACGAAGGGCACCAGCCGCTCGTGGATGAGCGTGCGGGCCCGGTCCAGGTCCACGTCCTCCGCACGGGTGAGGCCCTCGCTCAGCTCGGCGACGATTCCGCCCGCGATGGCGCCCACCTCGTACGCCAGACGGTACGGCACCCGGCTGAAGCTCACCAGCGTGTAACGGCTCAGGAACTCGCCCGGGAAGGCGTTGAGCAACGCCTTCTCCACCGCCTTCTCCACCAGGAAGCGCGGATCCGCCGTCCTGTCCCGCATCTCCACGAAGTTCTCCACCGCCATGTCCGCGATCGCATCCGCGTGCGGCTTGCGCAGTTGGAAGAAGTCCTCGAAGGCGTCCTCCCACCGCTCGTGCCGCCCGAGGCACTCGTCCAGCACCACGCAGTCCTCGAAGCCGCAGTTCATCCCCTGCCCGAAGAACGGCACGATGGCGTGCGCCGCGTCGCCCAGCAGCAGCGTCCTCCCCCCCACGTGCCACGGGGCGCTCTTCACCGTCACCATCGTCCCCGTGGGATGGTGGAAGAAGTCGTGCACCAGGTCCGGAATCAGCGCCAGGGCGTCCGGGAAATGCTCCTGGAAGAAGGTCACCACGCGCTCGGGCGAGTCCAATGACTCGAAGCTCACCGGCCCCTGGAAGGGCAGGAAGAGCGTGCAGGTGAAGCTGCCGTCCTCGTTCGGCAGCGCAATCAACATGTACGAGCCCCGGGGCCAGATGTGCAGCGCGTGCTTCTCCATCTGGAAGGCGCCGCCCGGACCCGCGGGAATCGTCAGCTCCTTGTAGCCGTGGCTCAGGTGCTCCTGCGTCGAGCCGTGGTCCGGCCGCAACACCAGCTCGCGCCGCACCGCCGAGCCCGCGCCATCCGTACCGAACACCACGGGAGAGCGCACCTCGCGCACGGCACCGCTCTCCTCGTCCAGCACCTCAAGCAGGCCCCGCTCGGCATCCACGTGCTGCACGCGCTGCTTGAACTGGATGCGCACCTGGCCCGTGGCCTCCGCGTGCGTCATCAGGCTCTTGTTGAGCCACGCGCGCGAGAGGCTGTTGATGTGCTGTGAATCGTCCTTCCCGTACGCCTGGAAGGCCAGCGCCCCCGTGGCGTGATGAATCATCCGCCCGCGCATGGGGATGGCGTGGCTCAGCGCCTCCGCCTCCAACCCCACCTGCCGCAGGGCGTGCAGCCCCCGGGTGGAGATGGCGAGGTTGATGGAACGGCCCGCGCCAATCTCCTCGCGCCGCATGTCCGGGCGACGCTCCAGGACCTCCACCTGGAAACCTCGCCTCGCCAGGTACATCGACAGGAGCGAGCCCACCAGACCCGCTCCCACCACCGTCACGCGCTCAGTCCGCTGAATCTCTTGCATGCCGTTCGAGAACCCCCACGAACCGGTATACGTCATGGAAGCTGACGTAGAGGGGGGCCGGTGCGGCACGGATGACATCCGGTGAACGGAAGTCGCAGAAGACACCCGCGCTGTTCAGTCTCTCCAACATTTTCCGCGGATCCTTGCGGAAGCGCAGCGAGAGTTGTACCCCGCGCTGCTTGGGGTCTCTCGGGGTGAGCACGGTCACGAAGCCGGGCGGGAGCCTGTCCAACAGGAACTCCAGATAGCCGGTGAGCAGCTCGCTCTTCTGGCGCAGGGCCGGCATCGTCGCGCGGTCGAAGAGCTCCATGGACGCGCGCAGCGCGGAGAGCTGGAGGATGGGCGAGTTGGACAGCAGCCAGCCCTCGGCGCCCGGAGTCGGCTCGAAGTCCGGCCCCATCTGGAAGCGCGTCTGCTTGTCGTGGCCCCACCAGCCCTCGAAGCGGGGAAGGGTCTTGTCACGGGCGTGGCGCTCGTGGACGAAGACGCCGCCGAGCGTGCCCGGGCCCCCGTTGAGGTACTTGTACGAGCACCACACGGCGAAGTCCGGCCCGTCGTCGTGCAGCGAGAGCCGCAGGTTGCCAGCCGCGTGCGCCAGGTCGAAGCCCACCCGGCAGCCCTGCTTGTGCGCCGCCCGGGTGATGGCCGCCATGTCGAACGCCTGGCCGGTGAGGTAGTTCACGTTGCCCAGCAGCACCAGGGCGATCTCCTTCCCGTGCCGCTCGATCGTCTCCAGGATGTCCTCGTGGCGCAGCGTCTCCTCGCCCGGGCGCGGCACGAGGCGGATGATGTCGCGCTCCGGGTCGTAGCCGTGGAAGCGCACCTGCGAGGCCACCGCGTACTGGTCCGATGGGAACGCCCCCGCCTCCATGAGGATCTTCGGGCGCTCGCGCGTGGGCCGGTAGAAGGACACCATCATCAGGTGCAGGTTCACCGTGAGGGTGTTCATCACCACCACTTCGATGGGATGGGCGCCCACCAGCCGGGCCGTCTGCTCGGTCAGCGTCTCGTGGTAGGGCATCCACGGACGGGAGCCGGTGAAGTGGCCCTCCACGCCCAGCTTCGCCCAATCCTCCAACGCCTCCAGCACGTAGGTCTTCGCCTTGCGCGGCTGGAGCCCCAACGAGTTGCCCACCAGGTACATGACGGGCTCGTCACTCTTGGGGTCGGGGAAGATGAACTCCTCACGGAAGTGGCGCAGCGGATCCTCCGAATCCATCCGCCGGGCGAACTCCTCACTGGCCTCGAAACGCACCGCCTGACTGCCCATCTACTTGAACTCCTCGGCCGAGCGCCCGAGCCACTCGAGCGCGTTACGCCACAACAAACGTTCGCGCGTGGGGGCATCGAAGTCCACGAGAGACTCCACCAGCGCCCCCGGCCGATCCTCACCCAGGGGGAAGGGATAGTCACTGCCCAGGGCCACCTTCTCCGGGCCGAACAGCCGGACGATGAAGCGCAGCATGTCCGGGTCGTGCACCAGCGAGTCCACCCAGAAGCGGCCCAGGTACTCGCGCGGTGAAACCGGGTTGTCCACGGCCACCAGGTCCGGCCGCACCTGGAAGCCGTGCTCGATACGGCCGAAGGTGCCCGGGAAGGCGCCGCCGCCGTGCGCGAAGGCCAGCCGCAGCTTCGGCAGCTTCTCCAGCGTGCCCGAGAAGAGGAGCGAGCAGAGGGCCAGGGCCACCTCCGCGGGCATGCCCACGAGCCAGGGCATCCAGTACTTCTTCATCCGCGCCTCGCCCAGCATGTCCCAGGGGTGGACGAAGATGGCGGCGCCCAGCTCGGCGGCGGCCTCGAAGAAGGGGAACAGCTCCGGCTCGCCCAGGTTGAGGCCGTTGACGTGCGAGCCCACCTGCACGCCCGCCATCCCCAGCTCGCGCACGCAGCGCTCCAGCTCGCGCACGGCGAGCGCCGGGGACTGCAGGGGCACCGTGCCCAGGCCCACGAAGCGCTTCGGGTGCGCCTTCACCACCGAGGCCAGCTGGTCGTTGAGGAAGCGCGACACGTCCAGCCCGTGCTCCGGCTTCGCCCAGTAGCTGAACATCACCGGCACGGTGGACAGCACCTGCACGGTGACTCCGCACGCATCACACTCCTCGATGCGCTTCACGGGGTCCCAACAGTTGCTCTCGACTTCGCGGAAGAACTTCCCGTCATCCCGAACCATGCGCGCCCGGCACGGAGCGTGGTGGTCCAGCGTCATGAAGCCACCGTACCCGTAGCGCTCGGCGAAGCGGGGCAGCTCGGGCGGCAGCAGGTGGGTGTGGATGTCGATCTTCACGACGCGCGCTTCTCCCGCGTCATCTGGAAGCCGCACTGCTTGCAGGTGCAGTGCTCCGGATTGCCATAGAAGCGCTCGAACACGGGTGGCAGTTGCGTGACGATGTTGGTGACCTGCAGGTACTCGTCATACAGCTTCGTGTCGCACCGGGGGCAGAACCACGCGAACCCGTCCAGCTCTCCCGGCCGCCGCTTGCGCTCGATGACCAGGCCCACCGTCCCCGCCGGCCTCTGCGGCGAGTGCGGCACCTTGGAGGGCAGCAGGAAGATCTCCCCCTGGCGGATGGGGATGTCCTGGGGCTTGCCGTCCTCGATGACGCGCAGGGTGATGTCCCCCTCCACCTGGTAGAAGAACTCCTCGCTCTCGTCGATGTGGAAGTCCGTGCGCGAGTTGGGCCCGCCCACCACCATCACGATGAACTCCCGGTCCTCCCACACCAGCTGATTGCCCACGGGCGGCTTCAGCAGGTGACGGTGCTCGTCGATCCACTTCTTGAAGTCGAGGGGTCGCAACATCTCAGTCTCCAATCGTTGCCACGCACTTCAGCTCGATGGCGATGGGGGTGGGCAGCGCGGTGATTCCGAGTGTCGTCCGGCACGGCGGCGTGGGCACGTCCTTGAAGTACTCGGCCCACAGCCGGTTGTAGGTGGGGAAGTCCTTCTTCATGTCCGTGAGGTACACCGTCACGTCCACCAACCTGTCCCAGGAGGAGCCCGCCTCCTCCAGGATGTAGCGCACGTTGCGGAACACCGAGTGGCACTGCGTCTCGATGTCGTACGAGACGATGTTGCCCGCAGCGTCCAGCTCGACGCCGGGGATCTTCTTGCTCCCGCGCTCGCGTGGCCCCACGCCGGAGAGGAAGAGCAGGTTGCCCACGCGCCGGGCATGGGGATAGAGGCCCACCGGCTCGGGGGCCCGAGGGGAATCGACTCGCTCGGAGTGGCTCATAGCTTCACGCACACGTTCTTGGGTTCGGTGAAGAAGCGCAGCGCGTCCCAACCGCCCTCGCGCCCCACGCCCGAGTCCTTCACCCCGCCGAAGGGCGTGCGCAGGTCGCGCAGCATCCAGCAGTTCACCCAGACGATGCCGCTCTCCAGCTTCGCGGAGAAGCGGTGCGCCCGGCTCAGGTCCCGCGTCCACACGGTCGCCGCCAGCCCGTAGCGCGTGCTGTTCGCCCAGGCCAGCACCTCCTCTTCCTTCTCGAAGGGAGTGAGCGTGGCCACCGGGCCGAAGATCTCTTCCTGGTTGGTGCGGCAGGCGTGGCCCAGGCCCTCGATGAGCGTGGGCTCCACGAACCAGCCGTTGCGGCAGCGCCCCTGCACCTCCGCGCGCTTGCCTCCGGTGAGGACGCGGCCCCCCTCCTGACGGGCCACATCGATGCAGCCCATCACCTTCTCGAAGTGCTGCGGGGACACCAGCGCCCCCTGGTCCGTCGATGGCTCCAGTGGATCGCCCACCTTCAGCGCCCGCGTACGCGCCACCAGCGCCTCCTTGAAGCGCTCGTAGAGGGGGGCCTGCACGAAGATGCGCGAACCACAAAGACAGATCTGCCCCTGATTGGAGAAGGACGAGCGCACCGTGGTGGCCAGGGCTTCGTCGAAGTCGCAGTCGGCGAAGATGACGTTGGGGTTCTTGCCGCCCATCTCCAGCGAGAGCTTCTTGAAGAGCGGCGCGGCGGTGCGGGCGATCTCCGCGCCCGTGCGCGTGCTGCCGGTGAAGGAGATGGCGCTGATGTCCGGATGGCTGCTCATCGCGGCGCCCACCTTGGCGCCATAGCCGTGGACGATGTTGAGCACGCCCGGCGGCAGCCCCACCTCGCGGCACACCTGCGCGAGCAGGTACGCGGTCATCGGCGTCACCTCGGAGGGCTTGGCCACCACGCAGTTGCCCATGGCCAGCGCGGGGGCGATCTTCCAGGTGAGCAGGTAGAGCGGCAGGTTCCACGGCGAGATGCAGCCCACGACCCCCAGCGGCGTGCGCAGCGTGTAGTTGAGCGCCATGCCGTCCGTGGTGTGGGCCTCGGTGGAGAACTGCGTCACCGCGTCCGCGAAGAACTCGAAGTTGAGGACGCTGCGAGGGATGTCCACCGTGGAGGCCAGCTTCAGCGGCTTGCCAGTATCGATGGCCTCGGCGCGGGCGAAAGCCTCGGTGCGGGCGCGAATCGTCTCCGCGACGCGGCGCAGCATGCGAGCCCGCTCCACCGCTGGAGTGGCGGCCCAGGCCGGGAAGGCGCTCCGAGCCGCCTCCACGGCGCGCTGGATGTCCGTCCCGTCCGAGTCCGGTACCCGCGTGGAGGGCTCTCCGGTCGCGGGATCGGGCTTGTCGAACCAGACCTGGGAACTCGGGGACACCAGCTCTCCGCCGATGTAGTTGAGGACCTTCTCCACGCGCGAATCCTCCTCTGGCAACCCGGCCTCGAATACCACGGGCCCCTACAGCGGACACCCTGGGTGGAGGACCGAAGCGTTCACTTGTCGAGGACGCCCAGGTCATGACGCATCGCGCTCATGCGCTGACATGACGGCTTTCCCCGTCTTGCTTTCTCACATTCTTATACTTGGCTATCCTGCTGGGCAGCTTCCTTACCCCCCAGGAGGTTCCCATGCAGTTGTTTCCCAGGTCCGGGTGGCTTCTCGGCGCCACCTGTGCCGCGCTCCTCGGAGCGAGCGGAGTGGCCCAGGCCGCCGATGGCGTGGTCTTCGTCCACGGCACCGGCGACCAGTCGGTGAGCTCGGCGACGACCGGCTACTGGACGCAGAGCGCCATCGACACCATGCGCACCGGCCGGCCCTACCTCATCGTCGGCTATCCCGGAGCGAGCTGCGCCGGCTTCAGCCAGTGCAGTTGGGGGTCGATCGTCGATCAGATCGTCCCCTGGATGGACGCCAACAACATCACCAGCTTCACCGTCATCACCCACTCGAATGGCTCGAGCCCGCTGCGCTACATGCTCGGCCACACCGGCGCGGTGAGCGCCAAGGGCCATGCCGTCAGCACGGTGACGAGCCGCATCTCCCAGGTCATCTTCTCCGCGCCGGACCTCACGGGTACCCCGCTCGCCGACCAGGTGACGACGAGCGGCTCCTTCCTCAACATCGCCAACAGCGTCGTCGAGTTCTTCGGCGGGGGTAGCTACAACAACCCCGCCGTCGTGCAGCAGCGCACCGACAACATGCGCGTGTACAACTCGAACGCCACCTTCGCGGGCGCCCAGGGCGCGACCACCGTCGGCGGCAAGCCCATCTCCGTGGTGCGCGGCAACCGCGTCTACGCCAACATCTTCTCGAGCGACGCCTACTGCGGCGGCTACATGTACACCATCGGCCTCAAGGCGGCGGCGCTGCTCGGCTGGGGCAGCTTCAACGCCAGCACCGATGGTTTCATCGGCAGCGACAGCTCGGGCTACTTCGGCAACATCATCATCGACGACGCCCGCCTCAACCATCACCAATCGCGCCGCGGCTGCCACAACAGCGGCAACCTGATCGCGAAGAAGGTGGCCAGCCTCACCATCCCGCCGCCCTCCCAGCAGACCTACACGCCCGAGACCAACGTCCAGGGCGCGGCCCTCGCCTGCAACAACTACGCGGCCGCCTACGCCACCGACTTCATGACCGGCAACACCGTCTGGAAGTACGGCTGCTCGAGCACCCAGCTCAACAACGGCTACGTGGAGCCCGACTGCCTCATCTCCTACGGCTACTCCAGCAGCTACCGCATCCCGAGCACCGCGAGCTGGAACCCCTTCCTCAATCCCGCCTACTACCCGACCTGGGGCGAGGTGTGCCCCGACTCCTGGCATGGCGATGGCATCTGCGACGCCTGCCTCATCTCCAAGTACGGCTTCGACGCCACCACCGGCTCCACGGGCGCCAATGACTGCGTCCAGGCTCCGCCGGGTGGCTCCAACTGGTGCGCCGACCTCGCGTGGGACACCTACTACGGATTCCACAACTACGCCGTCGTCAAGGCGCTTCACTAGGCCACAGAGAGAGAACGATCATGACCTCACCACGTTCCTTCGTTCAATCCGCCGGCCTGACGCTGGCCATCGTCCTCCTCGGCGGTTTCACCCAGGAGCCCGCCATGAGCGCCGACTTGCGCAGCGCCTCGGGCGCCACGTCCACCCCCGGTGACGTCACCCCGGGCCGCCTCTTCGCACGCGACGCCCGCGAGGGCATCGGCCCGGGCCGCGTCTCGGTGTCCAACCCCACCTCGCCCAAGCAGCCGCTCGCGGCCCCTCTCGCCCCCGAGACCCGGCGCTCCAAGTCCACCATCATCCACGTGGCCCCGCGCTCGGCCGCCACGCAGCTCGAGCTGCCCATCACCGCCCCCGACGAGGCCTGGGTGATGTTCATCCCCAAGGGCAACGACGCCAAGGTGGGTGAGGAGGCGCTGCGCGACATGGCCCTGTTCGACCCCAAGGGCGTGCGCGCCGACAAGCGCGCCGCTCGCGCCGCGGAGAAGGAGCTGGACGCGGACCCGGCGCGCATGAAGGCCGAGGGCATCGTCAAACCCATCACCCTGCTGCGCATGAGCCGCGACATGGGTCGCGGCCTCTACAAGGTACAGGTCGGTCCCAAGGCGGCCGCCGTGGGCATGGCCATCGAGGTGCGCGAGCCCTCCTCCACCATCGAGCTGTCCCTCACCACCTCGGCGATGCAGCTCTTCCCGGGTGACGACGGCTACGTGACGGTGGGCCTGCAATCGGAGGCCCCCCTGGAGCGCGTGCGCTACGAGGCCACGCTCTACAACCCGCGCTACGAGCGCGACCGCACGGTGCCGGTGGTGAAGGTGGGCAACGAGTACCGGGCCCAGGTCTCGCGCGTCATGCACGAGAAGGACGAGACGGGCGCGTGGGTGCTCGAGGTGCGCGCGGTGGGCACGGCGGGCGGCCAGCCCTTCGACCGACTGGCGCAGACCGCCTTCGGCTTCGCGGTGCCGACGGCGCGCATCGCCTCGGTGGGCCGGGAGCGGCTGGTGCGTGAGGGCGGCAAGGTGACGGCCCTCGAGGTGGACGTGGTCCTCGAGAGCCAGGCGCTCGACCGCTACGAGGTGACGGGCACGCTCGTGGCGACGGATGCGCGGGGCGTCGAGCGGCCGGTGGCCGAGGCCCAGGTGACGGACCAGCTCGGCGCCGGCACGCACACGCTGACGCTGCGCTTCGAGGCCGGCCACGCGGGGCTGTCCCGGCTGGACGGCAGCTACGCCCTGCGCGGGCTGCAGCTCTACTCGCTGGGCACCAACACCCTGTACCACCGGCTCGCCAGGGGCCTCGAGGTCCGATTCCCCGCGGTGCGCCTCGCGGAGCTGGGAAGCGCCGAGGTGACTCCCGCCATCGAGCACCTGCTGCGCGCCGGCGAGTTCGACGTCACTCCGTAGTCCCTACCCGCTCCGGGGGTCCGGCCTTCACGGGCCAGGCCCCCTGGCTTCCGCCTCCCCTCCGCCGTGCCAGCGGTTGCACGCCCGCCCGCCGGGGTTTTCCGCGAGTGATTCCGGCAGTTGCTGGCACAAGCGGTTGGAACCCGTAGAGTTCGCCCTGGAAAACGCTGGTGGAGGCCCCCGCCCCTCAGCAGGAGAGGTGTGTCGATGTTCTCGAAGTGGACGGTGGGACAGCAGTTCCGCATCGGCTTCCTCCTGGTCGCCGCGCTGCTCGGCCTCTTCCTGGTCGCGTCCTTCGAGAGCACCCGCAGCTTCGCGACCGCCCTCACCTCCGTGCAGCGCAGCCACGAGACCCTCAATGGAATCGATCGGATCCGCGCACGAATCGACGGCGCGGAGATGGGGCTGCGCGGGTACATCTTCACCGGCAGCACGTCCTACCTCGAGCCTCACGCCCAGGCCGCGACCGAGCTCACCCGGGAGCTGTCCCTCCTGCGCGAGCTCTTCTCCAGCAATCCCGAGCAGGCCCGCCGCCTGGAAACGCTCCGGCCTCTCATCGAGCGGATGCTGGTCCAGCTGCGCGACACCACCGAGCTGCGCCGCACCCAGGGGTTCAGCGCCGCCCTGGCCACCCTCGATACCGGAGAGGGCAAGCGGCTGATGGACGGCATCCACCAGACGATGGAGGAGATGCGCCGGACCGAGGCCAACCAGCTCGCGGCGCGTGATGCCTATCTGGCGAAGGGCTCGCGCACGCTCAACTGGTTCTTCAGCGGTGGGAGCGCCGGCGTCCTCGTCTTCGTCACGCTGATCGGCGTGATCATCGCCAGGAGCCTGGGCCGCAAGCTCGAGACCGCCATCCAGCAGGTGCAGAGCTCCTCGGCCGAGCTCCAGTCGGCGGCCTCGCAGCAGGCCACGGGCGCGCGCGAGCAGGCCTCGGCCACGACGGAGATCTCCTCCACCGTCCAGGAGCTGCTGTCCACCTCGCGGCAGATCGCCGGCAGCGCGCAGCAGGTGGCGCGCGTGGCGGACGAGACGGCGGGCGCGGCCAGCACCGGCAACGAGACGGTGCAGCACGCCCAGGAGGCCATCGAGTCGGTGCGCCACCAGGTGGATGCCATCGTCAATCACATGCTGGAGCTGGGCAAGCGCTCGCAGGAGATCGGCGGCATCGTGGACATCATCAACGAGCTGGCCGAGCAGACGAACATCCTGGCCATCAACGCCACCATCGAGAGCGCCGGGGCGGGGGAGCACGGCAAGCGCTTCGCCGTGGTGGCGGAAGAAATCCGCAAGCTGGCGGACCGCGTGGGCGGCGCCACCAAGGACATCCGCGTCCTCATCGACGAGATTCGCGCCGCCTCCAACACCACCATCATGGCCACGGAGGACGGCTCCAAGGCGGTGCAGAGCAGCGCGAAGCAGTTCGGCGACGTGGCCGGCAACTTCCGCCGCATCGCCGAGCTGGTGCGCGCCAACCTGGACGTGGCGCGGGAGATCGAGCTGAGCACCCAGCAGCAGACGACGGCCGTGGAGCAGGTGAACACCGCCATCCACGAGATGGCGCAGACGGCGCGTCAGACCGAGGCCAGCTCCACCCAGACGCTCCAGACGGCCAACCAGCTCATCCAGCTCTCGCGGCAGCTCGCTGCCATCATGTCCCCGCGCGCCTCCAGGTAACGCACCGCGGCTGACCGACACTGTCTGTCATTGAGGCCGGTGCCTCCGGCCCTCGCGTGGTCGTTCACACCCCACCGGGTCACTCCCGACCGAGCCTGGGAGTGAATCCACCACGCGCTGCAAATGCAAAGTTATGCGCTGAGCGGTTCATTTGCATTTGTGCCTCTCATTCCTATTCAAACTCCTCGCGAGGCTTCGCCGCCGAGGCTCTTCCATGCCCATACACAACGAAAAGATTTGCCATGGGTGTACGGAGAGCACGCCTTGGAAGGCTTTTGCTCCGAGACGATCCCATCGAGCCTCTTGGCATCAATCCAGCATCGAAGAGAACCGTCCATGTGGGGGCTCCACGAGGAACCCCCTTCGCATCTCGCACGGGAGGGAACCATGAGGGCAGTGCTGCAACACATCAGCGTCCGACAGGCCCGTTTCTCCGAGCACCCCTTCTTCGCCGAGCTCCGACAGGACCGTCCGCTGGAGCAGGTGCTGGCCTTCGCCCCGCGCCTGGCCTTCTGGGTGATGAGCTTCCAGGACGTGCTGCGTCTCAACGCGCAGCGGGTGAGGGACCCCGAGCTCAACCTGCTCATGCTCCGCCATCGCTCCGAGGAGCGTGGGCACGACCACTGGTTCTTCGAGGACGTGGCCGTGCTCATGGGCCGTCCGCTGACGCTCACCGACCTGTGGGACCGGCCGCACGAGCACACCCGTGACGCCAGCTACGAGCTGCTCGCCGAGGTGCTCCGCCCGATGGATGACCGGCTGCGCGTGGTGCTGGTGCTGGCGCTGGAGTCCACCAGCCACGCCTTCTTCAGCCGCACCGCGGCCCTCACCCAGGCCTCGGGCACCGACAAGCGGCTGAAGTACTTCTCCAACCACCACATGGAGGCCGAGGAGCAGCACGAGGTCTTCGAGGAGCAGATGGAAGCGATGCTGCGCGGCATCGAGCTCACGCCTGCGTTGCGCGAAGAGGCCATCACCCTGGTGGACCGCATCTACGCGGCCTTCCACGCCATGTTCGACGGGCTGCACACCGAGTTGCTGGCCCCCGCGGCCCGGTCCGACTGGCGTCCGCGTCAGGCCCACGTCTCCGGCCAGGACCTGGCCCGCGTGGGCACCTGAGCCCGCCCTACTGGGGCTCGACGATGTTGAAGAACGACTTGATGACCTCCTTGCCCTTCACCTCCCAGGTGACCACCTGTCCCTGGCGGATGAAGTAGCTGTCACCCTCCTTGAACGTGTGGCGCTTGCCCGTCTGGTCCGTGATGGTGACCTGACCCTCGAGGATGGTGGCGTGCTCGGAGAAGGGGAAGGTCACCCGGATCTTCCCCTTCGTCGCCTTGAAGAGGCCCACCGTCTTGCCGCCGTGGCTGTAGTCGATGCGGGCGAAGATCTGCGGGTTGCCCTCGAGCACCTGCCCGCCCAGCACCTCCGGTGGCCCCAGCCACACGAAACCCGCGTCGCTCACGGGCTTGCCCCGCGTGGAGTAGACGATCATCCCGGCGGGAGCCGCCTCCTCGAGCGACGAGGTCGAGGAGACCATGCCCTCCGAGGTGGAACCCCGCGGCTGCTCGCCGCCGCAGGCCACCAACAATCCCGTCAGAGCACCCAGACCCAGGCCCAACAATTGGTGGCGGCGAACGTGACGAGACATGGCTCCCTCCGTGTTTCAGTGTTCGCGCATATTTAAACCATGCCCCAAATCTGTTGTCTATGAAAAATGGGGCTTATGCGCGAAAACGACATCACCCGACAAAGCCCCTGGCCCGCATACCCATACAATCATGACGGCCATTTACAGACAGAACGGCCGCCATGAGCACTCACCACTTGAGGCGATAGGAACAGGAACGGGCGCCCTTCGCCCGGCAACCCGTGTGCTCGTGCTCGATGCGCAGCACGATGGAGCCCTTGGGCGGGAAGCGGTCGTAGAGCGCCTCCATGATTCCCTGGTCGAAATCACAGGGGTAGGGATTGTCACACACCATCTGGGCCGTGCGGCCCACCCCGGGGATGTAGCGGTAGCTGCCGATGTCGCCCGAGCCCCGGTGGTTCATCCGGTAGGCCTGGTCGAGCGACTGCAGGGCCGTCTCGAACGAGAAGATGGCGGGAGGAAAGACAGAGGACTTGGGAATGGCGTGGCCAATGGCGCGTGTGGTGTGCGGTCCGACCTGTGCGAGGATGTCGTTGAAGCTCGAGAGAACACTGTTCATTGGATACCACTTGTCAGCCTGAAGCGACTCGATGCCGTGAGAGGCCAGGATCCGTTGCGCCCTGAGCTTGAGGAACTCCATGGCGTTGACCAACGCCTGGACACTCTGCCCATACACTTCGACATGGCTTGAAAGCGTGCTGCGAGTCATGAACACTCCTTCTTCCTGACCAGCGGGTCCATACTCAAACACGCGACTGGCTCCCCCCTCAAGACACCGCCCTCCTGGAGATGGCCACATGACGGAACACATGCAGGCGGAGCTTGCGCTGTTGCTGGACCAGGCCCGGCTGGAGGCCCGGGAGATTCCGCCCCTCACCCGGCAGCACCCGGACCTCACCCTCCGGGACGCCTATGCCATCCAGGCCGAGGGCATCCGCCTGCGCACCGCTCGCGGCGAGCGCGTGGTGGGCCTGAAGATGGGGCTCACCTCCGAGGCCAAGCGCCGGCAGATGAACCTGGACTCGCCGGTGTATGGGGTGCTCACCGACCGCATGCGCGTGCCCGCCCATGGCACGCTGCGGCTCCAGGGCGCCATCCACCCGAAGATCGAACCGGAGATCGCCTTCCGCACCTCGCGCGAGCTACGCGGCCGCATCACCCGCGACCAGGCGCTGGATGCCTGCGCGAGCGTCTTCGCCGCGATGGAGATCCTCGACTCGCGCTACCTCGACTTCAAATACTTCTCCCTGCCCGACGTGGTGGCGGACAACTCCTCGTCCTCGCTCTTCGTGCTGGCCACCACCGAGCGGCCACCCCGGGAGCTGGACCTGCCCCACCTCCAGATGGTGATGGAGGTGAATGGCGAGCGCGTGCAGGCGGCGCGCTCGGACGCCATCTCGGGAGACCCGGTGCTGTCCCTCATCCAGCTGTGCGAGCTGCTCGAGCAGCACGGCCAATCCCTTCCCGCCGGCAGCATCGTGCTCGCGGGCGCCGCCACCGCGGCACACATGCTCAAGCCCGGAGACCACGTCCGCCTCACCGTGGATGGACTGGGTGAGGTCGCGGTCTCCGTCGGGACCTGAGCTCAGCGGACGGAGTCCACGGGCCGCGGCGGGGACGAGTCCTTCTTGCGCGGCGTGCCACGGTTCTTGTCCACGATGGCCACCAGGATGAGCACGAAGGTCAACAGCCGGATGACGTACGCCGTGAGGAGGTGCTCGCTGTCGTCCCGCAGGTACAGACTCACCATGCGGTGCACCGCCATCAGCAGGAAGGAGGTGGCGAAGAAGGCGAAGAACCTGTCGCGCGTCTTGCGCCAGAACCGCAGGAAGAACAGCCCCGCGACACAGCACAGGGCGGACGTCATGCCGGAGATGAAGTCGTTCATTCGGAATCCCACACGAGTCCGAAGATCAGGAGCGCGAGCGACAGGAGCGCGGACAGGTTGCGCAGCAGCAGCAGATCCCTCCCGGGGATGATGATCAGGTCCACCACCAGCAGCATGTTGTTCACCGCCAGCCCGACGAAACACAGGCTGCTCCACAGCAACAGGGGAACCCGGTTGCGGGCATAGCCCCGGAGGAGCAGCACCGCACAGGCCAGGCTGGTCACCGCGCATAGAACGAAGACTGCCTCAGCCATTGTCATCCCCCTTCCGCAACCGGAAGGCATCCGCGAAGGTCCGTATCTTGTCGACGGGCTTGGAGAAGATGAGGTTGATGACGGTCACCCGGCGCTCGGCATACGCCGTGGCCAGACCGCTCACCGCCTCGTCCAGCGCCGGAGTGCCCGGGGCATAGCGGAACCCTCCCGGGCTCCCCTCCACGCGGACCAGCAACCCGGCACGGGCCTGGTCCTCCAACCGGTCACTCGCGGAGAGGGCGGAGATGCGCAGCTCGCGAGCCACCGACTCGGCGTCCCACGCGCGCGACGGGTGCTGATGGAGCAGCAGGAGGATCTCCAACTGCTCCACCGAATCGACATGGTCGACGATGAATCGCCGCACTACCTCGGGAAGATCGCCCGCGCGCAAACTTCATCCCTTTCTCCCCACCCCAGCCGGACCCGCCCCCTGGCGGGTCCGTCATGAAAGCCTGGATTGGACGGGCAGGCGCACGTGGAAGGTACTACCCTCGCCCTCCACACCCCGGGACTCCGCCCAGATGCGCCCACCATGTTGCTCGATAATGCCCTGGGAAATCGTCAACCCCAAGCCAAGACCGCCATAACGTGCGCCATGGGCCTGCCCGAAGCGTTCGAAGATGAGCGCAAGCTTCTCCGAGGGGATGCCAATGCCATGGTCCCTCACCCGGAGCGCCACCTGGCCATCCTCGGCCCAGACCCGCAGTTCCACCGGCCCCCCATGAGGGGAGTAGCGGATGGCGTTGGAGACCAGGTTGGTCACCACCTGCTCGATACGCCCCGGGTCCCCCCGCATGGGGAGCCGCGCGGGGGCCTCCAGACGCAGCCGATGGTCCGTGGAGAGCGCCTGCAGCCGCTCGCAGGACGTGCGCAACAGGGGCACCAGGTCGAACTCCTCCACTTCCAGGGATAACCGGCCCGTGAGCAACCGGCTCACGTCCAACAGGTCCGACACCAGCTTGGTCATCCGGTCCACCTGCCGGTCCAACCCCTCGAAGGCCCGGCGCGGCCCGTCCGTCAGCTCGTGGCCGAACTTCCGCTTCGCCAGCTGCACCTGCATCTTCGCGGCGGCCAGGGGCGTGCGCAGCTCGTGCGAGGCGGCCGCCATGAAGGCGTCCTTCGCCGCGCTCGCCCGGGCCAGCTCCTCCTCGGCCCGCTTCTGGTCGTCGATGTCCGTGGCGGTGATGATCCACCCGGTGATGCGCCCGCGCTCGTTGCGCTCCGGCACGGCGCGGCCCAGGTGCCAGCGGTACGCCAGGTCACTGTGGCGCAGCAGCCGGAACTGCACCTCGAAGGGCTGGCCGGTGCTCACCGAGTGGCACCAGGCGGCATGCACGGAGGATTGATCCTCCGCGTGCACCACCTCCGAGCGCCATAAGTCCTCCACGGCCTCCGCGGGCAGGCCGGACAGCTCCGTCCAGGCCCGGTTGCCATAGCGCAGCCGTCCATCCGGGCTGGCGGCGAACACGCACAGGGGCATGGCGTCACCGAGCAGCCGGTAGCGGTAGGCGCTCTCCCGCTCCAGGGCCTCGCGCTCGCGCCGGCGCAGCAGCGCCTCCTGCCGCTTGAGCTGCTCCTCCTTGAGGAACAGCTCCACGAAGACGGACACCTTCGAGCGCAGGATTTCCGGCGCGAAGGGCTTGAGCACATAGTCCACCGCGCCCTGGGCATAGCCCCGGAACACGTGCGAGGCGTCCCGGCTGCGCGCGGTGAGGAAGATGATGGGGATGAAGCGCGAGCGCTCGCGCTCCTTGATGAGGCGGGCCGTCTCGAAACCATCCAGCCCGGGCATCTGCACATCCAGCAGGATGAGGGCGAAGTCCTCCCGCAGCAGATGGAGGAGCGCCTCCTCTCCCGAGTGGGCCTTCACCACCTCACCCAGGTCGCCCAGGGTGGCTTCCAGCGTGA
The DNA here is from genome assembly GCF_024623785.1 of Archangium lipolyticum. Lineage (NCBI taxonomy): Bacteria > Pseudomonadati > Myxococcota > Myxococcia > Myxococcales > Archangiaceae > Archangium > Archangium lipolyticum. Next base: position 118,043 of record NZ_JANKBZ010000027.1, on the reverse strand, counting down.
GGAGATTCGGTGCGTGGTCGTCGACCACCAGGATGCGTGCGGACGGGAGGTCCGTCCGGGCCTGATGGTCGATTCCCCCCTCGGTCCACGTCATCGCTGTCATCTGGCTCCCGCGCAAGGCTCTACCCACCGGCGAATCAACTCCAGCAGCCGCTCGGTATCGACCGGCTTCGAAAGGTAATCGGACGCGCCCGCTTCCAGGCACTTCTCGCGGTCGTCCTTCAATGCCCGCGCGGTGATGGCGATGACCGGCAGCGACGCCCACCGGGAATCCGCACGGATGGCGCGCATCGCCTGGTAGCCGTCCATCTCTGGCATCATCACGTCCAGCAGAACCACGTCCAGTTCCGGGTTCTTCTCCATCAAGTCCATGGCTGCTCGCCCGTCCTGGGCGAACGTCACATGCATGCCGTGGCTCTCCAGGACACTGGTGAGGGCGAAGATGTTGCGGGCATCGTCGTCCACCAGCAGCACCTTGCGGCCGGCGAGCGAGCGGGTGAGCTCCTTGGCCTCCTCGTTGGCCACGCGGGACTGATCCCCCACCCGGCGCAGGAAGCGGCCCACCTCGGCGAGCACCGCCTCGGGCGAGCGGGCAGCCGCCTCGAGCAGCACGGACTCGGCCGAGCGCCGCAGCCGCCGCTCGTCATCCGGCAGCAGCTGCGAGCCACTATAAAGGAGCACGGGGGGCAGGCGGGCGGGCCGGCGCACCAGCTCCACCAGCAGCTTCATCCCCCGCCCACCGGGCGCGGCCAGGTCCAATGCCAGGGCGTCCACCTCACCCCGGTCGAGCGCCATCACCGCGGCGCTCGACTCCAGCTCGCGCATCTCCAGGGACTCGCCCATGTCGATGAGCTGCTGGACGCAGTCACGCAGCTCGGGCTTGGGGTCCACCAGCAGCAGCTTCCGGGGCGCGCCGTTGGGCTTGAGCTCCAGGTGGCTGAAGGCGCCCTGGATGGCCTCGGGAGAGAAGGGCCGGTCGAGGTAGGCGAAGCCGCCACCACACGAGGCGCCGCGCATCCGGTCCACGCTCACCATCTGGACGGGGATGCGGCGGGTGCGCGGGTCGCGCTTGAGGCGGTCCAGCACGCTCCACCCGTCGATGACGGGCAGGCCGAGCTGCAGGACGATGGCGTACGGCTTGAGCCGCTGGGCCAGCGAGAGCGCCACGTCACCCCGGGTGGCCACCAGCGCCTTCAGGCCGTGCTGGCGCGCGGCGGTCACCAGACCGTGGGCGAACTCCACGTCGTCCACCGCCACCAGCAGCACGTTGTCATCCGCGCCCAGGCTGTCCCGGTCGTCCACCAGCGGGTGGGGGGCCGCGGTGCCGTGCACCGTGTCACGCGGCAACAGCTCGCGCAGCATGGGGGTGTAGCCCACGTCCGCGTCGCTGGCCGGCTCGCCCCCACGCTCGGGGCCGCTGTAGCTGCGCGGCAGGTAGAGGGTGAAGGTGCTGCCCGCGCCGCGAGCGCTCTTCACGCGAATCTCTCCGCCCAGCAACCGCGCCAGCTCGCGGCTGATGGAGAGCCCCAGGCCGGTGCCGCCGTACTTGCGGCTGGTGGTGCCATCCGCCTGCTGGAAGGCCTCGAAGATGAGCTTCTGCTTGTCCTCGGGGATGCCAATGCCCGTGTCGATGACGGAGAAGGCCAGCACCGTGTCCGCCTCCACCAGCTCGGGGGCGGCGAAGCGCTCCTCGGCGTCCGCCATGCGGATGCGCAGCGTCACCTGGCCCGTGCTGGTGAACTTGAAGGCGTTGGACAGCAGGTTCTTGAGGATCTGCTGCAACCGCTTCGGATCCGTGAAGACGGTGGCCGGCACTTCCGGGCCCACCTCGGTGAGGAAGCCCAGGTGCTTCTGCTCGGCCACGGGGCCGAAGGTGCGGCGGGCGAACTCCACCAGCTCCGCCACGGCGGAGTCGCGCGGCTCCACCTGCATCTTCCCCGCCTCCACCTTGGACAGGTCGAGGATTTCGTTGATGAGGGACAGCAGGTCCCCACCCGAGGAGTAGATGGTCTCGGCGTACTCCACCTGCTTGCGGCCGAGTGAGCCGTCGGAGTTGTCCGCGAGCAGCTTGGCCAGCACCAGCATGCTGTTGAGCGGCGTGCGCAGCTCGTGGGACATGTTGGCGAGGAACTCGCTCTTGTACTTGGAGATGAGCGAGAGCTGCTCGGCCTTCTCCTCCAGGGAGGAGCGCGCCTGCTCCACCTCGCGGTTCTTCTCCTCCACCTTGATGTTCTGCTGCTCGAGCAGTTTGGCCTTCTCCTCCAGCTCGAGGGCCTGGGCCTCCAGCGCCGAGTTGGAGCGCTTGAGCTCCTCCTGCTGCTGGGTGAGCTCGCGCGACTGGCTCTGCAGCTCGTTGGCGAGGCTCTGCGACTGGCGCAGCAGCTCCTCGGTGCGCATGTTGGCCATGATCATGTTCAACACCACGCCAATGCTCTCGGTGAGCTGGTCCAGGAAGATCTGGTGGATGGTGCTGAACGGGTGGAAGGAGGCCAGCTCGATGATGGCCTTCACCGCGCCCTCGAAGAGGACGGGCAGGACGATGACGTTGAGGGGGCTGGCCTCGCCCAGGCCGGAGGTGATGCGGATGTAGTCCGCCGGCACGTGGGTGAGGAGGATGGTCTTCTTCTCCAGGGCGCACTGGCCCACCAGGCCCTCGCCGAGGCGGAAGCGGTTGCCCACGTTCTTGCGCTCGCGGTAGGCGTAGCTGGAGGTGAGCTTGGCCACGGGCGCGCCATCCTCGGAGTCCATGAGGAAGAAGGCGCCGTGGTGCGCGGAGACCAGGGGCGTCAGCTCGGACATGATGAGCCGGGAGACGGCCTCCAGGTTCTTCTGGCCCTGCATCATGCCGGAGAACTTCGCGAGGTTCGTCTTCAGCCAGTCCTGCTCGGTGTTCTTCTGCGTCGTCTCCTTCAGGTTGACGATCATCTGGTTGATGATGTCGGACAGGGCCGCCACCTCGCCCTGCGCATCCACCGAGATGGACCGGGTCAGGTCACCCTTCGTCACGGCGGTGGCCACCTCGGAGATGGCGCGCACTTGAGACGTCAGGTTGCCGGCCAGCTGGTTCACGTTGTCGGTCAGCTGCCTCCAGGCGCCGCGGGCACCGGGCACCTTGGCCTGGCCACCCAGCTTCCCTTCGATACCCACCTCGCGGGCCACCGTGGACACCTGCTGGGCGAAGGTGCCCAGGGTGTCGGTCATGCTGTTGATGGTGTCCGCCAGCGCGGCCACCTCGCCCTTCGCGTCGACGACCAGCTTCTGGGTGAGGTCTCCATTGGCGACCGCCGTCACCACCTTGACGATGCCGCGCACCTGGGTCGTCAGGTTGCGGGCCATCAGGTTCACGTTGTCCGTGAGGTCCTTCCACGTACCGGCGACACCGGGCACACGCGCCTGGCCACCCAGCTTGCCCTCGGTACCCACCTCGCGGGCGACGCGCGTCACCTCGGAGGCGAACGCGTTGAGCTGATCCACCATCGTGTTGATGGTGTCCTTCAGCTCGAGAATCTCGCCCTTCGCATCGACGGTGATCTTCTTGGACAGGTCACCGTTCGCCACCGCCGTCGTCACCTTGGCGATGTTGCGCACCTGGTTGGTGAGGTTGGACGCCATCGAGTTCACGCTGTCGGTCAGGTCCTTCCAGACGCCCGACACGCCCTGCACCTCGGCCTGGCCGCCCAGCTTTCCTTCCGTCCCCACCTCGCGCGCGACGCGCGTCACCTCCGCGGCGAAGGACCGGAGCTGGTCCACCATCGTATTGATGGTGTTCTTCAGCTCGAGGATTTCCCCCTTCACGTCGACGGTGATCTTCCGCGACAGGTCTCCATTGGCCACCGCCGTGGTCACCAGCGCGATGTTTCGCACCTGGCTGGTGAGGTTGGAGGCCATGAAGTTCACGTTGTCCGTGAGGTCCTTCCACGTACCGGAGACGCCGGGCACGTCCGCCTGACCGCCCAGCTTTCCTTCCGTACCCACTTCCTTCGCGACGCGGGTCACCTCACCGGCGAACGAGCGGAGCTGCTCCACCATCGTATTGATGGTGTTCTTCAGCTCGAGCACCTCGCCCCGGGCGTCGACCGTGATCTTCTTGGACAGGTCACCGCGGGCGACGGCCGTGCTGACTTCCGCGATGTTGCGCACCTGCGCGGTCAGGTTGTTGGCGAGCAGGTTCACGTTGTCCGTGAGGTCCTTCCACGTCCCCGCCACACCCGGCACGTCCGCCTGGGCGCCCAGCTTGCCTTCCACGCCCACCGTCTTGGCGACGCTCGTCACCTGGTCGGCGAAGATGCCCAGGGTCTTCGTCATGCTGTTGAGCGTGTCGGCCAGCGCGGCCACCTCGCCCTTCGCATCCACCACCAGGCGCTGGGACAGGTCGCCGTTGGCGACCGCCGTCACCACCTTCACGATGCCTCGCACCTGGGTCGTCAGGTTGGAGGCCATCAGGTTCACGTTGTCCGTGAGGTCCTTCCACACGCCGGACACGCCGGGCACGTCGGCCTGGCCTCCCAGCTTTCCTTCCGTACCCACTTCCTTCGCGACGCGCGTCACTTCGCCAGCGAACGAGCGGAGCTGATCCACCATCGTGTTGACGGTGTTCTTCAGCTCGAGCACCTCGCCTCGCGCATCGACCGTGATCTTGCGCGACAGGTCACCCCGCGCCACCGAGGTCGTCACCTCGGCGATGTTTCGCACCTGCGCGGTCAGGTTGTTGGCCAGCTGGTTCACGCTGTCCGTGAGGTCCTTCCACGTACCGGCCACCCCGGGCACCCGCGCCTGGCCGCCCAGCTTCCCTTCCGTACCGACTTCACGCGCGACGCGCGTCACTTCGGCGGCGAAGGAGCTCAGCTGGTCCACCATCGCGTTCACCGTGGTGCCGATGCGGAGGAACTCGCCCTTCACCGGCTGCCCGGGCAGGTCCAACGCCATCTTCTGGGTGAGGTCACCTCGGGCCACCGCGCCCAGCACGCGCGCCACCTCGGTGGTGGGCTGCACCAGGTCCGCGATGAGCGAGTTGATGGAGCCGATGCTCGAGGCCCAGCCTCCGCTCACCGGGCCCAGCGAGGCGCGCTCCGCCATCTGTCCCTCGCGGCCCACCACGCGCTCCACGCGCACCAGCTCGTCCTGCATCCGCTGGTTCATCGCCACCATGGCGTTGAAGGTGAGGGCGATCTCCTCCATCGCCGCCGGCTGCGCTTCCGGTGGCAGCCGGACGGAGAAGTCTCCGTAGGTCACGGCACGCATCGACTCCAGCAGCGTCTCGAGTGCCGCCGCCGTCGCGCTCCTTCGTGGACGGGGGTGCGAATGGCGCGCCAGGGTGGTGGTCTTGCGGATCTTCTTCCCGGTCTGGGTACGGGTGGGGTGACGGTTGCGGCTCTTCACGCGTCTGCTCCAGTGCGGGTGGATGGGCGTAGACCCAACCGGAGGACTTCTTCCATTCGTTCCTGCTGGTGAAATGCCCCTCACGGGAGCAGGCGGCCGGACGAGCGCACACGCCCCCCGGAATGCCCCGCACCGGCGCCCGGGCATGCCAGGGAGGGGAATGAAGGGCTCGCGGTGGGTTGTCCCCTCCGTCCAGCCCGAACGAAAGGAATGCCGTTTGAAGAAGTCCTGGATGCTTTCCGGTCTCCTGCTGCTCCCCACCGTGGCGAGCGCGAGCGTTCTGTGGAAGGGCGATTTCGAGACTGGGAACATGTCCCAGTGGAACAAGGTGGAGATGGTCAACAGCAACCGTCTCCTCGTGGAGGCCGACCGGGTGCGCGAGGGCAGCTATGCCATGCGCGTGCAGGTGGATCAGGGCGACAAGCCCATCCAGGCCAGCGGCAACCGCAACGAGCTGGTCTACGTGGATGCCTCCCTCATGAATGGAGGGGGCGAAGGGGCGGAGCGGTACTACTCCTGGAGCACGCTCTTCGACGAGAGCTACCCCAGCGCGAGCACCTGGCAGGTCTTCACCCAGTGGCACCACACGGGCCTGACGGGCTCACCTCCCATGGAGTTCTACGTCTTCGGCGAGGAGCTGCGGATGCGCGTGGGCGGGGAACGGGCGCAGGACGTCTGGAAGGCGCCCCTGCAGCGCGGCGTCTGGAACGACTTCGTGGTGCACGTGAAGTGGAGCGCCGACCCGGGCGTGGGCTTCGTGGAGATGTTCCACAATGGACAGCAGGTCGTTCCGCTCACGCCCATGGCCACGCTGTACCCGGGCCAGGGCGTCTACGTGAAGCAGGGCCTCTACCGGAACGAGACCATCGCGCCCCAGGGCGTGGTGTTCCACGACGGCTTCACCGTGGCCACCGACCTGGCGGACGTGCTCTCGCCCGCCCAGCCCGCCGCCACCGCCGCGTACTGAACCGGACAGCCGAGGGCTCTACCTCGGGGAGAGGGTGAGGCGCGTCGTCGACAGCGGGCGGCCCTGGGCATCCGTGAAGCTCGCCTGGACCTCCAGCGGCCCGGCGAGCCAGCCGCCCTCCACCGGCGTGCTGTAGGGCAACAGCTGGTCCACCCCCGCCGGGATGGCCGCCGCCTCGCCCTCTCGCGGGAAGAACTGGAGCGGCTCCCCGCCGGGCGGCGTCCCCACCACCGAGAGCCGTGCCCCCTCCGGCGCCGTGTAGCTGAACTGCACCGCGCCTCCCTCCGCGCAGACCAGCGTCCCGCCCGGCCGCGCCTCACCTTTCACCGCTCCGTCCGCCCCCACGCAGAAGGCCCGCAGGCCCCAGGCCTTCGTGCCCGTCTCCGCTCCGCGAGACCGCCACTCCTCGGGCCCGGCCGGCTGCGTCTCCAGGCGCGGCACCACCACCAGCACCAGCACGGTGCAGACCGCCAGCCCCAGCGCCGCGGGCACGAAGAATCCCTCGAAGAAGCGCTTGCGCTCGGGAACGGGGGCCCGGGCCGGCTTCGCGGCCGCCGCCACGCGCGCCAGCAGCTCCTTCTCCAGCAGCGCCTCCCGGCCCGCCGGCAGCGCGCGCTTCTCCAGCGCCGACTCCACCCGGCCCAGCTTGTCGTAGGCCTCGCGGCACTCCTCGCACCCCGCCGCGTGCGCGCGCAGCCGCGTGTAGCCCTCTCCGTCCAGCTCCCCCTGGAAGAGCGCCGCCAGCGCCTGCTTCGCCTGTCTGTCCGCGCACCTCGTCATGACTGGCCTCGCCGCTTGAAGAAGCTCCACCCCTTCACTTCCATCCCTTCCAGGTAGCCGCGGGCTTGAAGGAACTCGAGCAGCCGCGTCTTCAACCCCAGCTCCCGGCGCCTCACCTGGATGCGTGTCAGCCCCAGCCGCTCCGCCGCTCCCTCCTGCGCCAGCTCCTCCTCGCCGAAGCGCAGCTCGAACAGCCGCCGCTCCTCCTCCGTCAGCCCCTCCTTGAAGCTCGCCAGCAGCGCCTCCACCTCCCGGTCCTCCAGCGTCTGCGCCAGCCCCGCGCCCTCTTCCGGCACCTCGCCCTTGCCCTCGAAGGGCTCCAACCCCACCGCCACCTCGCGCTGCCTGGACTGCTCCAGCAACACGTTGCGCGCGATGCCCACCAGGAAGTGCCCGTAAGGTCTCACCCCGTCGTACGCCGCCCGCGTCCTCGGCTCGAAGGCACGGGCGAACGTCTCCAGCACCGTGTTCTCCAGCTCCAGCGCGCCCCTGGCATGCCCGACCCTCCGCCACGCCATGGCCCTCAGCCCCCGTGCCAGCGCCTCGGCATGTGCCCGGTACACACGTCCCAGGGTCTCTGGTTCACCCTCCCGGAAGCGCTGCAATGTCCGCTCATCCCACTCCATCCCTCGGCGACTTACCGTGCCCCGCCGCCCGCGTCATCCACCTGTCAGGTTGAAATTGTCCGTTGTCGGTTGGGTTGGATCGTCCAGGCTCGAAAATCCTCCCGTCCAATGATCGACACAGTGCGTCCTCCCTCTGTGCCACCCTCGCGTACCCGTAGCACCTTGCGGCCCTCTCACCCTCCCGGAGACACTCTGCCGTGCATGCGACTCCTCCGATGCGCTCCGCTGGCCCTGTCGTGGGCCCTGCTCCTCGTCGGCGCCGCCGCGAGCGCCGCACCCGAGCAGGTGAGCTACGCCCTCATCGTCGCCAACAACACCGGGCTCGAGCCCAAGCAGGCGCCCCTGCGCTACGCCGACGATGACGGGGCGCGCTATTACGAGCTCTTCGCCCCCCGCACCCGGGAGGCGGTGCTCCTCTCGGTGATGGACTCGGAGACCCAGGCGCTCCACCCGGGGCTCGCCGCCCGGACGCGCCCGCCCACCCGCGCCGCGCTCAAGGAGGCCCTCGGCCGTCTGAATGCCCGCATGTCCGAGGACAGGGCACGCGGCGCCATCCCGGTGCTGTATTTCGTCTTCACCGGCCATGGAAAGCGCGGGGCCGCTGGCGAGGGCACGGTGAGCCTCCTGGATGGGCCCTTCACCCGCACGGAGCTGTTCTCGCAGGTCATCGCACCCAGCACCGCCAGCTTCATCCACCTCATCGTGGATGCGTGTGATTCGTACTTCTTCGTCAACTCGCGCGGCGCGCTGCCGGTGGCTCCCGCCCAGGTGCAGGCGGTGCAGGGCCTGCTGGCCACGCGCGAGCTGGCGCGCTACCCGCATGTGGGCGCCGTGCTGTCCACCTCCCGCGAGCAGGAGAGCCACGAGTGGAGCGCCATCCGCTCGGGCGTCTTCAGCCACCAGGTGCGCTCGGCGCTCGCCGGTGCCGCGGACGTCAACGCGGACGGGCGCATCGAGTACTCGGAGCTGAGCGCCTTCGTCGCCGCCGCCAACCAGGGCGTGGCGGACGTGCGCGGCCGGCTCGACGTGTCCATCCAACCGCCCGCGCTCGACCGCTCCGCGCCCCTGGTGAACCTGGGGGACAAGGCGCGCCTGGGCTTCCTCCTGCTCCCCGCGGGACTGGAGGGCCGGCTCTGGGTGGAGGATGCACGCGGCCTGCGCGTGGCGGAGTTCAACAAGGAGCGTGAGCGCTCACTCGTGCTGGGGCTGCCGCTCGCGTCCAGCTACTTCCTGCACGCGCCAGGACGCGAGGCCCCCTTCCCGCTCACCCGGGCGGGCGCGGTGGTGGACGCCGCGAGCCTCACCTGGCGCGAGAACACCTTCGCCTCGCGTGGCGCCGTGCAGGACGCCTTCGAGGAGAAGCTCTTCTCCGTGCCCTTCGGCCCCCGCTTCTACACCGGCTACATGGCCAGCCTCGGGCAGACGCCCGTGGCGCCCGAGCAACAGGCAGACCTGTCTCCATGAGTCTCCCCTCCTTCGCGCTGATGCTGTCGCTGGCGGGGGCACCTGCCCCGTGTGGAGGCGAGCGGGTGGTGCTCGTCCCCTTCCAACCCGTGGCGCTCCCGAGCGCCGAGGCGCGCCAGTTGGAGGACGCCGTGCGCCGAGCGGTGGAGAGCACCTCCGGCCTCTGTCTGGAGTCTCGCGCGAGCACAGTGGCCAAGGTGCGCGACCAGGGAGGCCGGCTCCCCGGCTGCGTGAACGCGGCGTGCCGGGGCTCGCAGACACAGGCGCTCGGCGCGGAGCGGCTGGTGCGCGGCGTGGCGCTCGGCGTGGGCGGAGGGCGCTCCGTGGCGCTCACGCTGGTGGACCGCGAGGGCCAGGAGTCCCATACCTTCGTCCAGCTCTCCGGAGAGGGACTTCCTCCCGGAATGGAGGAGGCTCGGGCTCGCGAGGCCTTCGGTGAGCTCTGGGCGGCGCGGCCCTCGCCCCGGAAGGAGAAGGGCGTGAGGAAGGCGTGGCCCACCGTGATGCTGGCGGCCGGAGGTGTCGCGCTCGCGGCCGGAGTGGGCTTCGGACTGGCCGCGCGCCGCTCGCAGGCGGGCCTCTCCACGGGCAACGCGGGCTGCACCGGCGAGGGCGAGGCCTTCCGCTCGTGCTTCGCCGGACGCCTGCGGCAGGGGCAACAACAGACCCGCACGGCCAACCTGCTGATGGGAGCCGGCGCGCTGCTGGGCGCGGGCGGGGCCGTCTTCTTCGTCTGGGAGACACCGTGAAGCACTGGCCGACGGTGTGGGGACTGGCCGCGCTGCTCGGGCTCGCGGCCTGCGTGTTCCAACCGGACCTCTCCCGCTTCCCCGTGTGCGATGCCCAGGGCGCGTGCGCCTCGGGCTGGACGTGTCTGGCCTCCGAGGGCGTCTGTCTCCCGGACTGCGGTGAACGAGGCCCCTGCCCCACCGGGTTGGACTCGGATGGGGGCACGCCGGAGCCGGGCGCGGACGCTGGCACCACGGACTCGGGCGTCCCGGACTCGGGGCCGGAGCCGCTCCTGCTCCTCCCGGATGGCCCCGGGCCGGGGTTGGAGTTGGCGAGCTTCCTCTACCGGTTCCAGGCGAGCGGCGGGACTCCGCCCTACACCTTCTCCTCCCCCGGGCAGCTTCCGCCGGGCCTGGAGCTCAACGCGAAGGGCGAGCTGTCCGGCAAGCCCACCGCGGCCGGAGACTTCCGCTTCACCCTTGAAGTGGTGGACCAGGACACGACGCCCCAGCGCGCCAGCCAGGAGTTCTCCCTGAGCATCCGGCCCCTACTGCGCATGGCCGGGCCGGGCTTCCTGGCGGATGTGCCGAGCGGCAAACCCTATACGGAACAGCTCTCGGCCACCGGGGGCAAGCTGCCCTACAAGTTCGAGCTCGTCGCGGGCAGCACCCTGCCCGGCAACATCATCCTGCTCCCCAATGGGAGGCTCGAGGGGAACCCGGACAATGGGGGCGTCACTCGCGCCTTCGAGGTGCGGGTGACGGACTCCGACGAGCCTCCGCAGGTCGTCACCCGGACGCTTCAAATCACCACCGGCTCCTGCCAGACCCTGTACATGTGCGTGCTGACCCGCGCCGTCCCCGATGGGCGCCAGGGCTCGGCCTACACCTATACCCTCCAGACTTCCGGCAGCACGGGCACCGTCACCTGGAAGGTGGCGGCTGGCAGCACCCTTCCCCCGGGTCTCATGCTGTCGAGTACGGGCATCCTCTCCGGCACGCCCACGCAGGCGGCGGTGGAACCGTACGGCTTCACCCTCACCGTATCGGACGCGTTCGACACGAAGCAGTTGAAGCTGTCGCTGAAGGTCGACTGAGTGCCTCGGCCGGCGCGGAGATCCACTCCCTCGCGCCTCCTTCAATACCCCTCGTGAGCCAGTCGCGAGGGATGCATCATCCGTCTGAGCAGCCGAGGGGGAGTCTCCATCGCTGGAGTTCCCTCCTCGCGGGTCTGGGATTGGCGGGGCTGGTCGTGGCGCCCCTGCGCTCGACCGAGCCCCCTTGCGCCTACGTGCTGCGCCGGGCCGATCCCACCCCCGTGGTGATGCCAGCCATTCCCCTCGTCCACCTCGACGAGCCCGGCCACGGCCGAGCCCTGTCACCGCGCACGTGCACCCGTGAGGGCGAGAGCACTCCCGCCCTCGTCGTCCCCGTCCACGCCTCGCTGTTCGAGAGCCCGGAAACACTCATGGAGGTGGGGTCCATCGTGCTCGACTTCGGGGCGCACCCGGTAACCCGGCCCGGGCACGTCCTCACCCTCGAGGGCGGCGACCTCCTCGTCCTCCCCTCGCCCGGCGACGCCACTCCCACCACCTCGTGGGACATGCCCGAGCCCTCCATCACCTTCCGGTTGGGCGGCATCCCGACGACGGCCCGCTACCTCCCACCCACCCGCGACCTGGCCGTGGAGAGCACCGCGAAAAGGGTGCCCTGAAACCGCCCGGAAAATAATTTTTAAATCCAGGCGATCCAATGACAGGGGCTTTTCCCAAGAAATGAAGGAAGGCGCGATGCAGGCGGGGCACGAGCTCCGACCGAAGAACCCTCCTCGCGCCTCTTGAGGAGCACCCCATGAGCACCCGTCACCTGAAGCGTTTCCTCGTTGGCGCCGCGTTCGCTGGCATGGCCGTGCCGGGCCTGGCCATGGCCGAGCCCACCTGCGTCTACGTCATCGGCCACGTCGACTCGTACACGGTGGCCACGCCGGCCGTCACCGTCGTCGTCCCGGACAGCGATGCCGCCATCCAGCCCATCCAGGTCCACCTGGATGAGACGGGGCAGACCATCCTCGGCTACTCGGTGAGCCTGCCCGGCCCGGTGCTGGGCACGGATGGCTCGCCGGTGTTCGTCCCGGGCCTCACCCAGAACATCCCCTCCCTCTCCGTCACCATCCCGGAGCTCAACCTCACGCCCAACCGCTGCATCAACCTCGATGGCGTGAGCACCCCGGCGGTCCCCGTCTACATCCCCGCCTCGGCCATCACCCTGCCGGGGGGCACCGCGGACGTGGGCGGCATCGTGCTCAACATCGTGGGACAGCCGCTGACGGCGCCCGGCAAGGTCATCACCTTCGACGGCAAGACGATCGTCATCCCCGAGCGCGACGCCGGCATCCCAAGCATCCCGGTGGGCACGCCCGACCAGAGCATCACCGTCGACATCAACGGCACCGTGCAGACCGCCCACTACCTGACGCCGCCGTCGAACTGACCGGACGGCGGATCCAAGGCGGAAAGCCCGCCGCAATGAAGACGGGGGGCGCCCGCGGTCACACACCGCGGGCCCTCCATCACAGCTCGGGGAAACACATCGCATGAACGCCATCAAGACGCTGGGCCTCACCCTCACCACCACCGCCCTCCTCTCCGGCTGCGGCGCCTCCAGCTCGGACGCGGAGACGGCCCGGATCCGCTCGACCAGCGCCGCGCTCAAGGGGAAGAAGCCCGTCGTGGAGCCGGAGCAGCCCTCCGCCACGCCCCCGAGCGCCTGCACCGCCCTCTACTCCAACCCCCAGGCGCAGGCGGCTCTCACCCAGGCAGTGGTGGAGCCGGGACTCGCCGCCGACGGAATGGTGAAGACGCTCATCCTCTCCTTCAACACGCAGGAGGCGGTGGCGCCCGCGGTGGACCTGCTGAAGAGCACGCTCGGCCTGTCGCTGGGTGACAAGCTCGGAGCCTTCCAGGCGCTGCCCATGGTGGCGATCAAGGTCCCCGTCACCCCGGTGCTGCTGGGCACGCTGCGCACGGTGCTGCAGCCGCTCGGCCTCATCTCCATCTACCAGGACCGGCCGCTGCACTACTTCCTGGACGAGAGCGTCCACTACATCGGCGCGGACACGGCGCGCACGGCCTACGGTGCCACCGGCGCGGGCGTGGGCGTGGGCGTCATCGACTCGGGCGTGGACGGCACGCACGGGGACTTCCCCAACCTGGTGAAGAACGTGAAGGTGGTGGCCCCCATCGTGGAAGTGGGCGTGGGCGGCGCGCTCTACGTGGACGTGCCCAACAGCGATCTCACTAGCGGCCACGGCACGCACGTGGCGAGCACCATCGGCGGCTCGGGGGCGCGCTCCGGCGGTAAGTACAAGGGCGTGGCCCCGGGCGCGAAGCTGCTCGCGGTGGGCGCGGGCGAGGCCATCAGCATCCTCTACTCGCTGCAGGGCTTCGACTACCTGATGAGCCCGGACATCCGAGAGACGTACAACGTCCGCGTCATCTCCAACTCGTGGGGCTCCAGCGGCAGCCACTTCGCGCCGTTCGATCCCATCAGCATCGCCTCCAAGCGCGCCTACGACGAGGGCGTGGTGGTGGCCTTCGCGGCGGGCAACGACGGCCCGGACGCGGACACGCTCAACCCGTACAGCGCCTCGCCGTGCGTCATCTCGGTGGCGGCGGGCGCGGCCAAGGACACCAGCGCGGCCACCAACCCGCTCGTCAGCAAGGGCGTGCCGGGCCAGCTCGCCAGCTTCTCCAGCCGCGGCATCCCGGGTGACGCCAACCACCACCCGGACATCACCCTGCCCGGCGTGGCCATCGTCGCGGCGCGCGCCATCACGGCCACCGTGGCGCAGCCCTACCTGGGCCTGGACGGCCTGCACCCGGAGCCCTTCTACGCGGCGCTGGATGGCACCTCCATGGCCACCCCGCACCTGAGCGGCGTCGTCGCGCTGATGCTGGAGGTCAACCCGGCGCTCAACATGGATGGCGTGCTGGCGGCGCTGACGTCCACCGCGAAGCCCATCTACGCGCAGGACGCCACCACGGGCGCCACGCGCAAGCTCGAGGAGTGGGAGGCGGGCGCGGGCTACGCGGATGCCTACGCCGCCGTGCGCGCGGCCTCCGAGTCCGCTGGCACCCGCACCACCACCGTCACCACGGCCCTGCCCGGCTGGAGCGGCAACGTGGGCCTGACGGTGAAGCTGCCGGTGGTGGACATCAGCCTCGTCGAGGCGAAGCACGAGCACACCCTCACGGTGCCCGCGGGCGCGAACGCCCTGCGCGTCACCACCAGCTGGGGCAACCCGGCGCTCGATCTGGATCTCTACGTGTATGACCCGAGCGGCAACCTGGTGGCCAACGGCGCCACTGGCACCTCCTCCGCGGAGTCGGTGTCCATTCCGCGCCCGGTGGCGGGGACCTGGCGCGTGGTGCTGAAGGGCTACCTCAACACGCCCACCAGCTACACGGGCACCGCCGAGGTGGACACGCTCGTCCCTGTCACGCCGTAGCGCGAACCTCCACTCGCGCGACACGCCCACGGCACCGGGTCATTCCCCCGTCCGGTGCCGTGGGCATTTTTCTTCTCAGTCGTCGATGACGGGGAGGCACTCGTCCCAGCAACGGCTGTTGGCCTCCGAGCAGGTCTTGTCCTCGACGCACTTCGCGCAGTCCTCCGCCCGGGTCGCGAAATTCTTGTCGTCCTCCGACCTCGAGTTGCACTGGTCCGTACACCGGTCCACGTTGAGGTTGGCCGAGACACACTCCTGGTACCGCTCGCAGGAGACACTGCAGTCGCTCTTGCAGCCGCTCAGGGTCATCGCGAGTCCCAGGGCCGCCACCAACGTCACGATTCGGTTCTTCATAGGAGCCTCCTTCTTGGCGCGGCGCATCATGCATGCGGGCAGGCGCCCAGCAACCGCGGAACGAGCGCGTCGGGTTCCCGCTGACCTCAACCCGATGACGGAGTGTTCTCACGCGGTGCGGAAATGAGAAAATCCAACACCCGCGTCAGGGACTCCGTGCGCTCCACCTCCGGGGGAAAGTCGCGGAAGGCCTCGCGCGGGCCGAAGAGGATGAGCGGCTTGCCGTAGCGCAGCGCGAGCACCACCTCGGACACCGTGCCCGCGCCGCCCGGCAGCACCACCAGCGCGTGCGCGGTGAGCACGTTGAGGTGGTTGCGGCTCATCGGCTCCGTCCCCCGCTCGCCGCTCAGCGGCAGGTGCGTGAGGATGGGCAGCTCCACCGCCGGGTTGGGGTAGCCCGGCTTCGGCCTCCAGGCGCCGTCCTCTACCGAGCCCGGGACGATGCCCAGGGAGAGACCCTCGCGCCCCTCCACCGCGACGAAGGCCTCCGCCGCCGCGCGCATCACCCCGCCTCCCGCTCCGGTCAGCAGGTGGAAGCCCCGCTCGGCGATCCACCGCGCCAGCGGCTCCACCCAGGCCCGGTGCTCCTCCGTCCCCGAACCCAGGACTCCGATGATTTCACGTCGCGTCACCATGGTTTCGCTCCGGGCATGCATGAACGTATGGCGTCAGTGGAATTCTGTAATCTGGCCCCGCGACGCGACGCGGCGTACACACAGCTCGCCTCTTTCGACCCGACCGAAGACCATGACGACCTCCGCACCGCTGCCTCCCATGCCCCCGGGCCATTGGCTCTGGGGTCACCTGCTCGAGCGCGCGAACAACCCCCTCGGCCTGTTCCTGAACACCCGCAACCGTCTCGGGGATGTGGTGCGCTACCGCATGGGCCACATGTTCGTGGAGCAGCTCACCCACCCGGACCACGTCAAGCACGTGCTCGCCGACGCGAGCGCCCGCTACACGAAGGGCACCGTCTTCGACAAGACGCGCCCCCTGGTGGGCAACGGCCTGCTCACCGCCGAGGGCGACTTCTGGAAGCGCCAGCGCCGGCTCTCCCAGCCCGCCTTCCACAAGGAGCGGCTGACAGCGCTCGGCGAGATGATGACGCGCACCACCGCCGAGATGCTCCAGACCTGGGAGCCCCCGGTGGACGCGGGCCAGCCGCTGCCCGTCTTCCAGGAGATGATGCGGCTCACCCTCACCGTGGTGGTGCGCGCCCTCTTCAGCACGGACGTGAGCGAGCAGACGCGCGAGGTGGGCGAGGCCTTCACCACGGCGCTCTCCGTCACCAACGAGCGCATCATCTCCCCCCTGCCCTACCTGCCCCAGCTCTACCGGCTGCCCACGCGCGCCAACCGCGCCTTCCGCCAGGCCGCGGACACGCTGGACCGCATCGTCAACGGCATCATCTCCCAGCGCCGCGCCGCGGGAGCCGCCGCGAACACGGAGGATCTGCTCGGCATGCTGATGGTGGCGTGCGACGCGGACACCGGCGACGCCTTCGACGACCTGCAACTGCGCGACGAGGTGATGACGCTGCTGCTGGCCGGGCACGAGACGACGGCCACCGCGCTCGCGTGGACCTTCCACCTGCTGGAGCAGCACCCCGAGGTGGAGGCCCGCCTGCACGAGGAGGTGGACACGGCGCTCGGCGGGCGCGTGCCCACGGTGGAGGACCTGCCGAAGTTGCGCTACGTGTGCTGCGTCTTCGAGGAGGCCATGCGCCTCTACCCGCCCATCTGGGCCATCCCCCGGGTGGCCCAGGAGGAGGACGTGGTGGACGGCTATCGGATTCCCAAGGGGGACATGGTCATCCTCGTCCCCTACGTCACCCACCGGCACCCGGACTTCTGGACAGAGCCGGAGCGCTTCGAGCCCACACGCTTCCTCCCGGAGAACGGCAAGGACCGGCCCCGCTGGGCCTACCTGCCCTTCGGCGGTGGGCAGCGCCAGTGCATCGGCAGCAACTTCGCGATGATGGAGGCGCAGCTCATCCTCGCCATGGTGGTGCAGCGCTTCCGCCTGCGCGGGGTGCCCGGGGTGGCCGTGGAGCCCGAGCCCCACGTCTCACTGCGTCCCCGCGGCCCCATGCCCATGCGCGTGGAGCGCCGCCAGCGGTGAGGCCCGCCCTCACTGGGCGCAGGTGCCACAGTCGAGCAGGCAGCTGTCGGCGGTGACGCCCCAGCCGCAGCTCTCGCCCTGCTGGCAGACGCCATCGCCGCAGCGGTGGACGTCCTGCGAGCGGATGCGGGTGGTGAGCGGCTTGTACTGCACGCCGTTGACGGAGCAGTGCGTGTAGAAGGTGCCGCTCGGGTCCAGCGTGCAGTACTGCTCGCACTGGCCGATCCGCTTCAGCTGCGCGCAGGCCGCGTTGCTCGTCGCCCCGTAACCCTTCAGTCCGCACGGGCGCGGGGTGCTCTCGTCCTCGGCCAGGGCGCTGCGGTCGTTGCCGGCGAAGAGCCCCTCGTTGTTGAAGACGTTGCCGAAGAAGCACGACTCGCGCCGGGAGAAGAGCGCCAGCTCGGCGGAGGTGTAGGGGATGTTCGCCCCGGACGAGTCGCGCCCCAGCACGGAGATGGAGACGTGCAGCCCGTAGTTGTTGGCGTGGGCCCCCAGGCACGCGGAGATGATCTGCTGCTCCGCCACGGTG
This sequence comes from Archangium lipolyticum, assembly GCF_024623785.1. Taxonomy (NCBI): domain Bacteria; kingdom Pseudomonadati; phylum Myxococcota; class Myxococcia; order Myxococcales; family Archangiaceae; genus Archangium; species Archangium lipolyticum. The sequence goes on along the minus strand of NZ_JANKBZ010000027.1, from coordinate 100,588 downwards.
GCCGGGGCTCCGCTCGACCAGGCCGGCGCCAGACCCAGCCCGCCCGACCACGTGTAGACGACGCCCGTGGAGGGGTTGGTGAAGCTGCGCGTCTGGTTCGCGGGCACCGCGCAGCGGACGATGTAGCGCATCAGCAGCTCATTGCCGGCCGGGTTGCCGTTGAACCAATTGGAGAAATCCGTGGTGGACAGGCCGTTGAGCGACAGGCCGTTGAGCGACAGGCCGTTGAGCGACAGGCCATTGAGCGACAGGCCATTGAGCGACAGGCCATTGTCCTCCTGGATGGCCCGCTCCTGCGTGTGCAGCTCCTGCTCCTCCTCGAAGGTCGACTCCTGCACCCCACAGCCAACGGCACCCACCAGGGACAGCACCGACGTGAGGACCCACGCCGCCACACTCCAACCCGCCCCACGCCCGGCCATCCCGCTCCGCAGACCCTTGATAGACGTGAAACCCATGGCGCACCTCCGACTCCCGGCCGCCTGGGATCACCAGGGGCCGAAAATCAGGGTGGGGATGCACGGCTCTCCCAGCATGGGCCGGAAGTCGCGAAAAGCCCTGGAGGTATGACTCTCGACAGCTGAGAAGTCCTTCGCTCGACGTTGTGCTCGACGGAGCGTGGAACGCTCAACGCTCCGCGGGCCACGCGCACATGTCCCTACAGGGTCATCCTGGAAAAGCTTTTCTCTGCCTTGGGAAGATGGTCGCCACCCGGGCTGTCACCGCGAGGACGGATGGCGCTCCTCGGCTCCAGCGAAAGCAAGGAGCGCGCCCGCGGTGGCATGCGCATCCTCCATCGCGCCGTCGGGCCGTTGGTGCTCGCGGAGCAGCGACAGGAGGAGCGCGTGGGCTCCGCCCCCAGACTCGCCCGCGCATTGCAGACAGAAGGCCACCTCCGCCGCCAGGTCCACGTGGCCCTGCTCCACCACCCAGGGCGTGGCCACCAGCAGCTCCTCCGTCCACGCCGCCGCGCCCGGGTCCTTCAGCGGCAAGCGCAGGTAGCGGGTGTCCAGCAGGTACAGGTGCGTGAGCCAGTAGAGGTCCGCCAGGCGCCACGTGGAGCGCAGGGCCCGTTCGGGAATCGACAGGCGCACGTCCATGCCGCACGTGGCGGCCATCTCGCCCAGCAGCCACGCGTGGAGACCCTCGTCCTGGCCATTGAGGTACTCCAGGTAGGCGCGGAGGGCCTCCGGCTCCAGCGGGGCATGGGGCAGGCCCCGCTCGCGGAGCACGTACCAGGCATCCACCCGGGACATGCCCACCTCGGCGGGCAACCCGAAGGGGAGCGCCAATGGAACCTCCGCCAGCGCGGCCACCGCCGCCGCCAGCGTGGCGCCCAACCCGAGCCGCGCGAAGGCCCCGGGCGCATGGCCCTCCAACATGTGGAGCGTCAACGCGCGCAGCGCCCGTGACTCGTCGTCCCCCTCCTCCGTCAGCGAGAGGAAGGCCCGCAGTGCCCGCTCCGTCGCCTCCGTCGCGGGTGGGGGCGGATGTACGGGAGGCCCCGGCAGGTGGAAGAGGGCCGAGGCATCACGGGTGAAGTCGGGACTGCCGGGCACGTCCGCCACCGCGTCCGCCAACACCGAGCTCGCGGCCGACGCGGCGCGCAGCGCCCGTGTGTAGCGCTCGCGGAAGGAGGGGCCCTCCACCTCCACGCGGTAGCGGTCCAACCGCCGGGCGCCAGTCTCCGCGGCGAGCGCCGCCTGGTGTCCGCTCTTGAAGGTGAGGACGAGCGGCGCGTCCGGGAGGGGCTCCACCGGCCGGGCCGGGAACGCGGCGGCGCGGGTCAGTTCCACCAGCACCTCCTCGGGAGGGCGCGAGGAGGCACGGGTGACGGAGAGGGCCACCTTGGTGCGCACGCAGCCCACGCGGCCAGCCAGCGAGGCCTGGAGCACGTCGTCGCCCGAGACGAACACCGCCGGCACGCCGGCCTCCGCCGCCAGCGCCAGCACGAGGTCCGCCTCCGACAGCGCCCGGCCCGCGCACGTCCATGCGCCGAGCAGATCCACCGTGTGTGCGCCGAAGCCCGCCGAGCCCGCCGCCGCGTGCATGCCCAGGCAGGCCACCGCCTGGACGTCGTCGAAGAAGGAAGCGGCGTACGCATCCTCCTCGAGGAAACACGGCTCGGCCGAGGGGTGCAGCGACTCGGACAGCAGGTTGGACTCGCCGGAGCCGCACAGGTGGCTGTCGCTCACCCGCACCTGATGGAAGCCCGCCGCGAGCAGGCCCTCGATCGCGGCGTTCACCTCCGCCGTGAGGAGGGCCCGGGAGCGCACGTACTCGGGAGTCCCGGAGATGAGCGCGGCGGGGGAGTCCACCCCGGCCACGCCCTCGAGGTCGACGACGAGCAGGGCCCGGCGCGCACGCATACCGCTCCTCCTCTACTTGCCGGGGCCACCCGAGCGGATCCACCGCGCCAGCATGAGCGCCGTGGGCTCGTCGATGAGCGAGGCGTACGTGGGCATGGAGGTGCCGGGGACGAACTGCTCGGGGTTGCGGATCCACTTCGCCAGTTCCTGTTCGGGCTTGCTGGCGGCCTTGACGATGCGGTCGTGGTAGCGCGCGCCCGGGGCGTGGCACAGGGTGCAGCCCAGGCGCGCGAAGAGGGCGGCGGGGTCCGCGTCCTTCTTGGGTGAGGCCTGCGCGAGCACGAGGTGCACGAGCGAGGCGGGCGCCGCGGTGCGCACGGGAGTGCCGGACTCCAGCGCGTCCGTGGACACATCCACCCGGATGGGGGGAGAGGCGGTGTTGGCGACGCTCACCCCCCCGGACAACAGGGCACTCCCTGTCAGCAGGGTGGCATACACGGCGCTCTGGATTCTTCGGCGCATCCGTTCAGGTCCTCCGGAGAAATCCAGGATGCCGCAACTTCCGCTCCAAGGGTAGGCGCCGCCCAGAAGCCTGGAGCCCAGGCGGGCAGGCGGCTTGGGACGGGGTGGGGAGGCCCACTTCATCCACCGGACACGGGCGGGGATTCGCCCCCTTTTTCGTGACGCACCCGGCCGGGGCTGTGGGTATATAAGGAGGCCGGCGGTGTCCGCCAGGCAACACCCCTGTTGCCCTTCCGGGGGCCGGCTCCTACCGACACCCCGCCACGAAGCTGGTACGGCCATGAAGACCGAGTACGAGCGCCACTCCTCCGCGCGGATGTTCGAGAACAACTTCCTCGAAGCCGCCTCGAAGATCCACCCCGTCACCCCGTTCATCTTCTACATCCCGATCATCACGGCCATGCTGGCCTGGGGCCTGTGGAGCGGGACGACCCGCCCGGGCATGGTCGCGCTGTTCGCGCCCCTGGGATACCTCACGTGGTGCTTCATGGAGTACACGCTGCACCGCAACCTCTTCCACTGGGAGGGGAACGGGCCGCTCACCCGGCGCTTCCACGCCATCATCCACGGCTACCACCACACGTACCCGGATGATCCGCAGCGGCTGGTGATGCCGCTGGGCGCGAGCATCCCGCTGGCCATCGTCATCGGCGGGCTGCTGTGGCTGGTGGGCCGGCCGGACGCCACGATTCCCTACTTCGTCGGCATCGTGGTGGGCTACCTCGCCTACGACTACCTGCACTGGGCGGTGCACTACAAGAAGCCGTGGACGAACTGGGGCAAGGCGCTGCGCGCGCACCACATGGCGCACCACTTCGCCTGCCCGGACAAGAACTTCGGCATCAGCCACCGGTGGATCGACCGGATGCTGGGCTCGATGCAGGTGCGCGGGCAGGCGGCTCGCGAGGCGGCGAAGCAGGGCGCCGACGCCAGCGCGGCGGAGTAGTCACCTCCGCCGCGAGCCACCGGGGCGCCCTTCAGGGGTGTGCGGGAGCAGCCGCCGCCCACTGCCAGGCGGTGCCCCGGTGCAGAGCGGCGTAGAGGGTGTCGCGCAGCTCGTTGCACTCGGCGTGGGTCAGCGAGCGGTCGAGCGCGCGCAGCACCACGCGCAGCAGCACGTTCTTCTGCCCGGGTGAGATGCCGAGCCGCTGGATGGCGGCGGGCGGCAGCGCCTCATAGGGCGTCTCCGAGAGCACCTCGACGGTCTCCACCACGTCGGCCCGGGGGCCGAGCACGGCACGTACGACGTCTCCGAGCTCCTCGGAGGTGGTGTCGCCCTCGAGCACCAGGGACAGGTCGCGGCGGACGGCGGGCATGGAGGACACCTCGCGGTAGGGCTCCAGGTCGAGCAACTGCGAGGCGATGCGCGGGTCCTCGGAGCGCAGCAGGCGGATGTCGTCGAGGCCCTTGCGCAGCATGAGGATGCGGTCCATGCCGAGCCCCATGGCGAGCCCGGTGGTGTGCGCCGTGTCGAGCCCGCTCTCGGCGAGCAGCGCCGGGTGGGCGAGGCCGCACTCGCCGATCTCCACCCACTCCGCCCCGTGCCGGACGTCGATCTGCAAGCCATCCGTGGTGTACGGGTGACGGGCGGGAGTGGTGCGCAGTTCGCGTCCGGGCAGCAGGGCGTGCACCACGGTTTCCACCATGAGAAGCAGCTCCTCCGTGCCGAGGGGTGCTCCGCGCCGGACGCGCCAGAGGTCCATCTGGTGGGGCTCGCCGGTGTGCAACCGGTCGATGCAGTCGCGCCGGTAGACGAGCCCGGGGCAGGCGAGCAGCACGTCCTCGGGAGGCTGGGGTGAGGCGGCGAGCTGACGGAGCAGCGGAGGAATCATCGCCGAGGTCTGGGTGCGCAGCAGGGCGGTGTCACAGACGTAGCGGGTGTAGCGGGCGTCGCGCGCGGCGCCCTCGGGTGGGTAGCGCAGCCGGTCGTAGTTGTCGGTGATGGAGACGATGGGGCTGCGCCGGTGCAGGCGGACGTCACACCGCCACGCTTCACGGAGGGCGGCGAGCGCGTCGTCGACGAGACGCTGCATGGCATGGGGGCCGGAGGAAGGGTCGGTCAGGTCACGGATGGACAGGGCACGGCGGACGTCATCGACGCTGAGGATGCAGACGGACATGGAAGGGCTCTCTCGGTGCTGGAGTGGAAGGAAACGGCTCCAGGCGACGCCCGGTCCTCGGAGGGAGGAGTTGGCGACGCCACGCTCGGAACCCCCCGAACCCCTGGTCCGGGCGAGCGTCACGCCGAGAGGCGATCCGCCGAGAGAGAGCGCGCTAGCGACGCAGCACGGCCTCCCCGTACCCGGTGGGGCTCGGGGGGCGGCTAAATCGACGCTGGCACGTCAGGAGAATCATCGCGGTCAGTAAGGTAACCGCGGTGCGAGCCGGATGCAATCCGGGGCCTCCTCACACCTCGACGAACCGCGTGCCGGTGAGGCCCTCCGCCTCCATGGCCTGTTTGAGGTCCTCGGAGACGATGAGGGCCAGCGACCAGCCCCAGGTGCGGAAGATACGGCTGTCCCCGGCCTTCGCCGGGTCGATGCGCATGCCTTTTACGTATTTGTACTCGCCCACCCTCTCCGGTTCGCCGTCCTCGGGTTTGAAGTACCGCACCTCCTCGCACCGAACGTCGTCAATGCACCGGAGAGTGCGAAGGGCATTGAGGATGAAGTAGGGCCCGACGTGGCCCTCTACCTGAACGGGAAGGAACTGCACTTCCTGGATGCCCAGGCGCTCGAAGAGTTGGACGACACGACCGTGGACCACGGGGGTCGAGAAAGCGTCCAGGGTGAAGTCCATCGTCACCCCATCGGGCTTCACGGGAAACCGGATGATGCCCTGAGGCTCGAACCGGCGGCCTTCGGTGAACTGCCAGGGATTGAGCTTCTGCCCATGCTCGTCAATGGGACGCCTCAAGTGCCAACGGTTCGGAATGCGCATGTCATCGTCCAATTCGTAGTACTTGGGCATGTCTTCCGTTCCGGCATCAGTCCTGGGATTTCGTTACCAGCAGGTGGAGGGATGAGCCAGGGGTGCAGACCTCCTCCGCGATTTCCCTGAGCGCATTCACCAGCTTGATTCCGCATCGAGAGACAGTTGCGCAGCCTTGAAGCGCCTGGCCGAGTCTCCTGTGCACCTCGCGGTGGTACTCCTCCGGATGCGGACCTTTATGGCCCTCGAGGTAGACGAGGTTCTCCGCTGCATCCAGGCTCATGTCCGCCAGTTCGAAGAATTCCTCGAACCTGGGCGTCCAGGGTCCACCCGATGCCGTCGAGAGGTCGTTCTTGTTCGTGGCGAGGTGATGCCAATGGTAGCCGTCCTTCTTCTCGGCGCCATCGGTGCAGGCACTACCTACCGCGGACGCCGCCGTGCCCGCGGCAACTCCCGTGACGATGACGGTACCGTCCGCCACCATCTGTACAGGAAAGCCGCAGTGCACCACCGGGAAGCACGCGCGTCCGCACCACTTTCGGCTCCGTCAAAGGCCGTTCGCCCAGAGGAGCGCTCTCCGGAGACGTGGCGCAGGAGATGGGCAGGACGAGCCACAGGGCCACGGCTACGTGCCGCCAGGACGGGGGGTTCATGCGCCGGCAGCATGCCTCGCCACCGGGTACCGCGCCACGCAAGCTCTCCGCTCACCGCAGGCGCTGGCCCAAGAGGAAGATCGCTCTCGGGCCAGGTGCGGCAACCCGCGACTACCGCGTCCCGAAGAGCCGGTCGCCCGCGTCCCCCAGACCCGGCAGGATGTAGCCGTGCTCGTCGAGCTTCTCGTCCACCGCCGCCGTGAAGACGTGCACGTCCGGGTGGTGCTCGCGCAGGTTCGCCAGGCCCTCGGGGCACGCCAGCAGGCAGACGAAACGCAGGCTCCCCGGCTTGCTCCGCTTGATGCGGTTGAGCGCCGCCACCGCCGAATTCCCCGTCGCCAGCATCGGATCGCACACGATGACGTCACGGTCCGCCAGCTGGTTCGGCACCTTGTAGTAGTACTCCACCGCCGCCAGCGTCTTCGGATCCCTGTACAGGCCGATGTGTCCCACCCGGGCGCTCGGCACCAGTTGCAGCATCCCGTCCAGGATGCCCTGCCCCGCCCGGAGGATGGCGATCAGCACCAGCTTCTTGCCCTCCAGCACCGGCGCCACCGTCTGCATCATCGGCGTCTCGATGGTCTCATCGCGCAGCTTCAGGTCCCTCATCGCCTCGTAGGCGAGCAGCAGGGAGATCTCCTGCAACAGCGCTCGGAACGAGGCCGTGCTCGTGTCCTTGCGCCGCATCAGCGTCAGCTTGTGCTTCACCAACGGGTGGTCCACCACGGTGCAATTGTCCGAGTACGTCACGGCTCCCTCCTCGCTGCTCGAGTAAAAAGAAGACCCTCACCCCAGCCCTCTCCCAGAGGGAGAGGGGGCATTCTCAGAACACCGTCCCGTCACTCTCGATACGGATGGGCGGCGTGCCCCCAGGACGCTTCTCCGCGGCGATCCGTCTCCCCGCGCTCCACGTCCCCCCCTGCAGCACCTTCGCCAACGGCAGTTGCTCCGCCGTCAGCCCCAGCCGCTCGCGCACCCGCTTCGCCACCTCGTCCAGCAGCGCCACCGTCAGCGCCCTCCACTCCACGATGGGCTCCGCTCCCGGCGCGTACGCATCCGAGAGCAGCCGCGCGTCCCTCGGCACCAGCGCGCCCAGGTCCACCAGCAGCCCACCGTTGCGGTACTCCGGCAGACCCGTCAGTGCGTCCAGGTCCGTCACCTGGATGCCGCCTTCCTCCAGCGGCTCCAGCAGCGAGTACGTCAGCCACTGCGACAGCTTGTGGAAGGGCACCAGCGACTCCGGGCTGCCCTCGGCCCCCAGCGCCGAGTGCGGCCACACATCCCCCAGGTTCACGCCCTCCAGGGTGATGCGCCCCGGCCAGATGGGCCCCAGCGACTCCAGCACCTGCCCCAGCACCTCCGCCGCGGGCACCTTCGCGCCCTTCGCCGCCAGCATGTCGTAGAGCGCTCCGGGTCTCGGCAGCGCCCGGCCCAGCCCCTGCAACAGCGCGAGCCGCCCCTCCAGCCCCGCGAGTGGATTGGCCTCCGTCACCTGGAAGCCTTTCGCCAGGGACTCCAGGCTCAACCGCTGCAACCCCTCCGCGTCCGCGCGCAACGGCTGGCGCGCATCCGAGGAGAACGCTCCCGCGAGGAACATGCGGAAGCTGGCCACGGCCAGGCCCTCGGAGCGCACATACGTGCCACCACCGGACTCCACGTACTTCCACGTGGGACCACTGCCCGCGTCCAACAGCACGCTGGTGATGACCAGGTCCAGCTTCGCCCGGGCCCGCTCGGCGGGCGGCAGCGAGGCCAGACGCGCATCCAGTTCCGCATTGCGCCGCACGCCGCCCACGTCGAAGTGTCCCCAGCGGCTGTGCACCGGAATCTCCAGCGTGGGGTACGCCGCGCGCGTCACCTCCAGCACGTAGTCCGCCACGGCGGGCACGCGCTCCATGTCCACGCGGAAGTGCTTCAGCTTCCCGGCGAGCCCCAGCTCCAACAGGGCCCGGCAGCGCTCACGGATGGCGCGAGGGCTCCTCAGATACGCGACGGTGGATGCCTCACGCATCGAGCGCCCTGCCCTTCACCTCCACGAGCTCCTCCTTCGAGGCCACCTTGCCCGTGGTGAAGTAGCCGGCGGCCTTCTTCGCCTCCATCTCCACCTTGGCGTCGGCGGGAACCAGCTCCTCCGGAATCGGCACGCGCTCGAGAATCTCGATTCCCGACCGGACGATGGCGTCGTGCTTCATGTCGCTCATGGACACGAAGCGGTGGATGCGGGTGATGCCCAGCCAGTGCAGCGCATCCGGCATCAGCTCCTGGAAGCGCATGTCCTGCACGCCGGCCACGCACTCGGTGCGGTGGAAGTAGGTCGCCGCCGAGTCCCCGCCCTCCTGACGCTTGCGCGCGTTGTAGACGAGGAACTTCGTCACCTCGCCCAGCGCGCGGCCCTCCTTGCGCGAGTAGACGATGACGCCCGCTCCGCCCTCCTGCGCCGTCTGGATGCACACCTCGATGCCGTGCGTGAGGTACGGCCGGCACGTGCAGATGTCGCTGCCGAACACGTCCGAGCCGTTGCACTCGTCGTGCACGCGCACCGCCAGCGGCACGTCGGGGTTGGAGATGGTGTCCATGTCCCCGAAGAAGTAGAGCGTCAGCCCTCCGATCGGCGGCAGGAACACCTCCAGGTCCGAGCGGGTGATGAGCTCGGGGAACATGCCGCCGGTCTGCTCGAAGAGGCCGCGGCGCAGCGCCGCCTCGCTGAGGCCGAAGCGCTTCGCGATGCCCGGCAGGTACCACACCGGCTCCACCGCGGCCTTCACCACGCTGACATCCCCGTTCGCACAGAGAATCCTGCCATCCGGCTTGAGGCGGCCGGCGGTGATGGCATCACGCAGCTCGGGCATGTTGATGTGCGCGCGAGTGATGGCGATGGTGGGCCGGATGTCCATGCCCTGGTCCAGGTAGCCCCGGAAGGCCTGCGGAGCCACCGCGCCCCACGGGTCCATCGAGACGATGCGCTCGGGGTCGAACCAGGCCTTGTGAGGGCCGATCTGCACCGCGGGCGCGGTGTTGGTGAGGTCCGCCCGATGGTCCGCCGTCAGCTGTCCAGCCGCCACGGCGACGGCCCGGTAGATGGCGTACGAGCCCGAGTGGGTCCCAATGACGTTGCGATGCGCGGGCTCCGTCAGCGTGGCGATGACGGGTCCCCGGCGCAGGGGCTCGGATTCTCCCCAGCGGATGGGAGTGACCTGGCCATCGCTGTCCGGGTGAGAGGTGAGACGGATGTGATTGACGGGCTTCTTGTCGGCCATGAGGCGCCCTCCTCGGAGTGCGCGCAGCGGTGAAGGGAAACAGCGGGGGAAGACGCGTCAGCTCATCCAGCTGCCGTCGGTACGAGAGGTCCACTTGCGGGTGACCTTCTTCAGGTCCGTCCAGAAACCCAGGCTGGACACACCGGTGATGTCACCGTGGCCGAACTTCGACTCACCGGTGCCACCGAAGGAGAAGGGCTCACGAGGCACGGGCACGCCCACGTTGACGCCCACCATGCCCACGCGCGCTCCCTCCACCACCGCCTGCGCCACCGCGCCATTGGTGGTGAAGATGGAGGCCGCGTTGCCATACGGCGAGGCGTTCTCCACCTCCAACGCCGCCGACAGCGTGGGCACTCGAACGATGGACAGCACCGGGCCGAACAGCTCCCGCTGCGCCGCCTCCATGTCCGGGCGCACGCCATCGAGAATCGTCGGCCCCAGCCAGTGGCCACCCGACCACGGCTCGCCCGCGGGCTTCTTCCCGCGCCCATCCAGCAACACCCGCGCACCCGCCCGCTCCGCCGTGGCGATGGCCGCCTCCAGCCGCGACAGGCTCGCCCGGTCGATGATGGCGCCCATGCCGCCCCCCACCTCCAGCCGGGAGGCGCGCTCCACCACTCGGCCGAGGATGCGCTCCACGTCCCCCACCGCGAGCAGCACGCTGGCCGCCATGCAGCGCTGGCCGGCGCATCCGGTGAAGGAGTCCACCACGGACTGCGCGGTGAGGGCCTCGTCCGCGTCGGGCACGACGATGAGGTGGTTCTTCGCCCCGCCGAGCGCCAGCACGCGCTTGCCCTGCGCGCTGCCCTCCGCGTACACGCGCCGCGCCACGGGCGAGGAGCCCACGAAGGCCAGCGCGCGCACGTCCGGGTGCGCCACCAGCGCCTCCACCGTCTCGCGCCCGCCGTGCACCACGGAGAAGACACCGCGGGGAATCCCCGCCTCCACCATGAGCTCGCCCAGCGCGCACGCCGTCAGGGGCACCTTCTCCGAGGGCTTGAGGATGAACGCGTTGCCCACCGTCACCGCGATGGGGAACATCCACAGCGGCACCATCGCCGGGAAGTTGAAGGGAGTAATCCCCGCCACCACTCCGAGCGGCTCGCGCCGGAACTCGCACGTGACGCCGCGGCTCACCTCCAGCGCGCCGCCCGTGTCGAGGTTCTGCAGCGACAGCGCGAAGTCACACACCTCCAGGCCCTTGAGGATTCCCGCGCGGGCCTCGGCCACCGTCTTGCCGGCCTCGCTGGCGGCGAGGTGGGCCAGGCGCTCCAGGTTGCTCTCGAGCAGCGTGCGGAAGCGGCCCATGAGCGTGGTGCGCTCGCGCAGGGGCGTGGCGCGCCAGGCGGGCGCCGCGGAGCGTGCGGCATCCACCGCCTGCGCCACCCCATCGGCGGGTGTCAGCGGCACCCGTCCGATGACTCCACCCGTATACGGGCTGTGCACGTCGAGCAGCGAGGCATCTCGCGGAACGAGCCACTCCCCTCCCACGAGATTGCGGCAGGTGGTAACGCTCTCGGGCAACTGGACGAAGGACACTCGCGCTCCCCCACTTTTGACGCTCGCGTCACGTGAACCGTAACGACCACGTCACGCGCGAGCATATCAGGGGGCTCCGATAACCCGGTAATCCGGGGGGGATACGAAGGAATGGAAACTCCGTTCGTCATCCGACACTCGCACCGACAACGCACTGCGCAGTGACAGAAACGGAACCACGGCCCTCGGTGAAGACGTCCCCCCGCCAGCCCGGCGAACGGGCCGGAACGTGGTGGATGAGGTGGGCCCCGGTTGGAGTCAGGGGAGCGGCTCCGCTACCCTCGGGGTCCAGCCCCTATGACCTCCGACCGACTCCTCGGCGAGCCCCGTGCCGCCCGCCTCGTGGCCTTCGTGTTGCTCAACAGCCTCCTCGCCGCGGGCTGCGGCCTGGTGGCCCAACCCGTGGGAGGCTCGGTGCAGGGCCTGCGCGGCTCCCTGGTCCTCCAGCTCAACGGCGGCGAGCAGCTGACGGTGAGCAACAACGGCCCCTTCCTCTTCCCCAAGCTGCTCGAGCCTGGCACGGCCTATCAGGTCGCGATCCTCACCCAGCCCCGCGGACAGACCTGTGAGGTGACGCAGGGCAGTGGCGACATCGGTGACGAGCCCGCCACCAACGTCAAGGTGGCCTGCCAGGACCTGCGCTACGGCATCGGCGTGACGGTGTCGCAGCTCACGGGAACGCTGGTGCTACAGAACAACGGCACCGACCCGATCACCATCACGGCCAACGGCGCCCATACCTTCCCCAGCCGCCTGAGCTCGGGCGAGGCCTACAAGGTCACCGTCCGCACCCATCCCGAGGGCAGCGCCTGCGTAGTGGAGGGTGGCAGGGGAACCCTGGACGCCGCCGACGTGACGAACATCCTCGTCATCTGCGGCCCGGGCCTCCGGCTGGGCGGCACCCTCACCTACGACCATGTGCCCACTCGCCATGGGCCGACCGGCTCGGGGCTCGACTACGCGAACAAGAAGTCCCGTCCGGTGCGCCGGGCGCTGGTGCAGGCCGTGGAGCAGCCCTCGGGCACCGTGCTCGCCAGCACCCTGACGCGCGATGACGGGACGTACTCCATGAGCCTGCCGGGCGCGCAGCCCTACGTGGTGCGCGTCTACGCCGGCTCGGCCGTGACGGACTACCAGCCGGACGGCATCGGCCAGGACGACTGCCGGGGCGCCTCGTGGGAGGTCCACCTCGTGGACAACACCCGGGAGCAGGCCCGCTACGCCATGCAGTCCGACACCTTCACGGGCTCCAACCTCGATGCGGACATGCACGCCGGAATCGCTCACGACACGTCCGGCTACACCGACCGTACCGGCGCGCCCTTCGCCCTCCTGGACACCCTGGTGAGCGCCATGGAGCGCGTGTGCACCGCGGACCCGAAGATGGCCCTCCCGCTGCTGCGGGCCAACTGGAGCCCCAACAACACCGACGAGTCGGGCAAGTGGCAGACCGGCGCCATCGGCACCTCGCACTACACGCGCGTGGACGACGTCTCCAACCTCTTCATCCTCGGCCAGGAGGGCGTGGACACCGACGAGTACGACGACCACGTCATCGCGCACGAGTTCGGCCACTTCCTGGAGGACCGGCTCTACCGCTCGGACAGCATCGGCGGCTCGCATTCGTCCGCGCAGTCCCTGGTGCCCACGGTCGCCTTCGGTGAAGGGTATGGCAACGCCTTCTCCGGCATGACCTTCAATGACCCGGTGTACGTGGACACCTCCGGCCGCAAGCAGGGCTCCGGCTTCACCATCCCGGTGGCCGTGACGCCCCAGGGGGATGACCGCGGTGTGTACAGCGAGACGAGCGTCCAGTACCTCCTCTGGAGCCTGTACGAGAACCGGGATGCCACGGCAAGCAGCGGCAACTACGACCGCATCCACGACGTGCTGCGCAACGCCCACCGGACGCAGCCGGCCTTCACCACCGTGCACACCTTCGCGGCCGCGTACAACCAGCGCTACGGCGCCTCGGCGGAAACCCTGCGCGACCTGTGGGAGCGGGTCCTCGACACGCCCTACGACGCGCTGTGCGCCGGCCGGTGCAAGGGCAGCGGGGACACGGCCGACCTCTTCGACGTCGACAACGACATCGGCGCGCACTACGCGCAGGGCGCCGTGGGAGCGCGCGGCTACCCCGCGGATACCTTCAACTACCAGCCGGCGGACTTCTGGCGCCTGTACCGGGTGCTGGCTTCTGGAGCCAACGAGCCCACCGCCCACGACCGGACGAACTCCGGTGGCTACAACTACGCCTACAACAAGTTCGGCTACAACCGCTGGTACCGCTTCACCGCCACGGGCACGCGTACCACGGTGAGCCTCTCCAACCTCCAGGGCGCCACGTGCGCACAGGACGTGCTCGACTTCTACGTCTACGGCGGCGGCGAGCTCGTCGCCCGTGCGGCGACCGAGAATGGCTGTGAGCAGACGACGTTCGACTCCGTGCCCGGCACCGAGTACGTGCTCGACATCGAGGGCTACGAGTCCGAGGTGACCGGCTGGACCGTGACCATCACCCCGTGAGCGACACCCGGAAGGAACTCCACGACATGCGAACCCCCGTGCTCATCGCGACATTGGCCCTCGGCTGTGCGGCCGCCACGCCCGCCGAGGCCCACAAGCCCCCCGCCCCGGAGGCACCCGCTCCCGTGGCGCGCCCCTCCACTCCCGCGCCCAAGACGGACCGGAAGGCGGAGCCCTGGAACGGCGGCAAGGCCCGGCCGCCCTTCACCCTGCGAGCCACGCCTCGGGGCAGTGTGAAGGCGGAGTCGCCGCTCACCCTCGTGGCCACTGTCGTCCCGGAGCAGACCTGCACCTCGCTGAGCACGCGCGTGCGCGGCACGGAGGGAGTCGTGGTGCAGGGTGCCGAGAAGCAGCACCCCACCTGCGAGCCGGGTCAGCCCGCCGTCCACGAGGTCACCGTGACGGTGCCCCCGGGCGTCTCCGGCCATGCCGTCGTGGACGTGCGGATGGAGGTGCAGGGCCGCATCTACGAGTCCTCGCAGTCCATTCCCCTGAGCGCCGAGGGCGCGACCCCGGCGAGCAAGCCGCAGCCGGGCACGGTGGAGCGGGACGAGAACGGAGGAAAGGTCATCATCCTGCGCCCCTCGAAGAAGGAGCAGTAGCGGCCCGTCGCTCCACGGCGAGGGAAAGGGCACTCACACCGGAGTGCCCATCACCTTCGCGGCCCAGCGGCGAGTCTCGTCTTCCACATACTTCATCAACGAGTCGAAGCTCCCCGCGCGCATCAACTCCACCAGCCGCTCGTCCCGTGCGATGAGCTCGATCGCATCGTAGGGAAAGCCGATATCCACATCACCCGACTCCTGGCAGCTCGGGTCCGCGGCCTTGAGCTCCAGGTAGCGCGAGAGGGTGTCGAAGAACCGGTCCACGTTGGAGGCCACGGGCATGACCCTCGAAATGCCTATCAATGATTTCGGCGGCGCGTCTCACTTCATCCGCTGTCGGGTTGGAACGAGCCTGTCGAAACCTCCCCCACAAGAAGTTGATCTCCCTGTGAACGTGCCTTTGCAACATCGCCAGGTTTTCTCCCGCGTTGATGTCTTCATCGGGGAAGAGGTGCGCGTGTTCGAGCTGGCGCCGATGGTGGATGGGAAGAGTACGCCCCTGATCGGACAGGACCTCCGCGAACCGCGGGTACAACTCCGCGTAGTGCTTGCGAGCCGCCGCGCGAAGCACATTTTTAGGAGAATGCGTCAAGCCGCTGACCAGCGGCGGTGAAAACACCCACCTCGGGTAGCGACTACCCGCGGAAGGAACCCTCGGAGCACCAGTCCGCGGCGCGCTCCGGTCGCGTCCTCGCGGGCCTCTCCGCGTCCGCCACCAGCTCGCGCAGCGTGTCGAGATCCACCGGCTTGACGAGGTGGGTATCGAAGCCCGCCTCGCGCGAGCGCTGACGGTCCGAGGCCTGCCCGTAGCCGGTGAGCGCCACCAGCCGCAGGTCCGCGCCACCCGGCCGCTGCCTCATCCGGCGCGCCACCTCGTACCCGTCCATTCCCGGCAGGCCGATGTCGAGGAAGACCACGTCGGGGTCCACTCGGTCCACGTGCTCCAGTGCCGTCAGGCCATCGTGCACCACCGTCACCTGGTGCCCATCCAGCTCCAGCACCTCGCCGAGCAGCTCCGCGGCATCCACGTTGTCGTCCACCACGAGCACGCGGCGGCCCACGGAGGGCGTCTCCCGCTCGGGCCGCGTGGCCTCGGACACCACCGGCACCCGCGCCTCGGGCAGCACCGGCAGCCGCACCGTGAAGACACTGCCCCGGCCGACTCCCTCGCTCGCCACCTCCACGCGCCCGCCGTGCATCTCCACCAGCCGCTTCACCAGCGTCAGCCCCAGGCCCAGTCCGCCCTGCGCCCGGTCCAGCGTGCGCGCCACCTGCATGAAGGGCTCGAAGAGGTGCGGCAGCGCCTCGGCGGGAATCCCCATCCCCGTGTCCGCTACCCGCATCACCGCCTCGCCCCCCTCTTGCTCCAGCGTCAGGGTGATGCGGCCACCGCGCTCCGAGTACTTGGCCGCGTTGTGCAGCAGGTTGGTGAGCACCTGCTCCATGCGCACCGGGTCCGCCTCCGTCCACACCGGCCCCACCGGCAGCTCCGCGCGCAGGGTGTGCCCCCGTGACTCGGAGAAGGGCCGCGCCGCATCCAGCGCACGCCCCACCGCGGCCACCAACTCCAACGGCCGCTTCTGGAGCTGGATCTTCCCCCGCGTCACCCGCGACACGTCGAGCAGGTCATCCACCAGCCGCCGCATGTGGTGCACCTGGCGCTCCACCACCTCACGTTCCCGGTCGAGGTGCTGCCCCTCCCGTTGCTTGCGCTCCATGAGTTGCACGGCGGTGAGCACCGGGGCCAGGGGATTGCGCAGCTCATGGGCGAGCATGGCGAGGAAGTCGTCCTTGCGCTGGTCCGCCTCGCGCAACTGCGCCTCCACGCGGGCCCGCTCCCTCAGGGCCACGCGCAACCCATCCGCGCTCCGCTCCGCCTCCGTGCGCGCCCGCACCTGGGCAAGCGTCATGAGGAAGAAGGCCAGGCTCACCAGCACTCCCGCCACCGAGAAGGGCAGCACCAGCCGCGCCGAGGCCAACTCGTCGAAGACGGGCAGCGAGGCGAAAGAGAGCGTCCACGGCCGCCCGGCCACGGTGATCGTCGCGGTGGTGGTGAACATGGGCGCACCCGGCATGGCCCCGGCGCCGTGCGAGCTGTGCAGCAGGTTCTCGGGGTCCACCACCGGGCCGTCGTAGAGCTCGAAGGCCACGCGCGGCTGCCGCTCGGTGCCGAAGATGCCGCGGAGCAGGTCGCCCGCGCGGAAGGGGCTGTAGACGAAGCCGACGAGCGCTTCACGCCGCCCCTCCACCGTGTCCGGCACGCGGCCTCCCCGGTAGACGGGCAGGTACAGCAGGAAGCCCGCCTGCTTCTCCTCGTGAATCTCCTGCTTGAGCGTCACCTTGGCGGTGAGGGCGGGCCGCCCCGTGTCCCGGGCCCGCGCCATGGCCTCCCGGCGGGTGGGCTCGGAGTACATGTTGTAGCCCATGGCCGCCTGGTTCCTCGCGTCGCGCGGCTCCAGGAAGACGACGGAGTGGAGCTCGCTCCCGGTGCTCTCCGGCCAGACGTGGAAGTCTGGCATCCCTCCCGCCGTGCGTGCCCAGTGCTCCAGGGCGGGACGTTCCCCGGGCGAGAAGCGCCGGGAGAAGCCAATTCCCTGGATGCCGGGGTACTGGAGCTGCACCCGCAGCAGCTGGACGAACTCGGAGAACTCGGTTGGCGTCACGTCGTGCTGGGTGGCGAACAGGCCCTCGGTCCCTTCCAGCAGCGCGATATAGGTATCCAGCCGGCGCTCGATGCGGTCGGAGGCGGCCTGCACCCGGTTCTCGAAGCGTGCCTCGTCGATTGCCCGGACGTTGGTCTTCAGCAGCAGGCTCACACAGCACGTGAGCAGCAGCGAGAGAGCGAGCACGCCCCAGGGAACGAGGTTGCGCGGGAGCCGGAGCAGAGAGGGAGGGCGAAGGAGTTTCGTCACGGGTGAGCCGTTGGAGCAGAGCCACAACGCACCAGCGGCGCCCTCTCCATCCACGCCCGGTGATGAACGCCCCACTGCCCTCGCGGGCGGCCTCGTTGCTCGCGCTCCAAGGGGTCCCTAGCTTGTTCGGGTCGGGTCGCTTGGGACGGCACACCGACGTGGGCTGCCCGGTGGGGAGGACTGGGGGATGTCATGCCAGACAACACCGGTCGGAGCGGAGGCGGAGACTCCTCGGACCCAGGATTCGAGGACTCGGACTTCGGCGACGAGCTGGCAAGGGCCGTCGCCGGAGGCCCCTCCCTGCTGCGCCTTCCGACCCAGGGCGAGCAGCTGGGAGGACGCGACGGCCACCGCTTCCAGATTCTCGAGCAGCTGGGCGGCGGCTCCATGGGCCGGGTGTTCCGGGCCTGGGACTCGCGGCTGAGGCGCGAGGTGGCGCTCAAGTTCCTGCTCCCTCGCTCCCCCCTGGCGGATGAGGAGCTCGTCTCGATGCTGCAGCAGGAGGCCCGGGCCATCGCGCAGCTGGCCCATGCCAACATCGTCCGCCTCTTCGACACGTCCGAGTGGTCCGGCGCGCCCTGGGAGCCGCGCATTCCCTTCCTCATCATGGAATGTCTGGAGGGAGAATCGCTCTCGTCGGTGCTGCGGCGGGAGCAGCGGTTGGAGCCCCAGCGCGCCCTGGAGATCATGTCCGGCATCGCCGCGGGGCTGGCCCACGCCCACGAGCACCACGTCATCCACCGGGACATGAAGCCGAGCAATGTCTTCCTCACCCGGCAGGGCGAGGTGAAGCTGCTCGACTTCGGCCTGGCGTGGCTGCTGGAGGAGGGGACGGCACCCGGTTTCCTCGACCTGCCCAGCGCCGGCACGCCAGCCTACATGGCGCCGGAACAGTGGACGGGCCGGCGGCAGGATGAGCGGACCGACATCTGGTCCGCGGGAGTCGTGCTGTACGAAATGCTCACCGGCACCCTCCCCTATCCGACCACCACCATTCCCGAGTTGCGCGCGCGGGTGCTCTCCGACGAGCCCATTCCGCCCGTGCGCGAGTACCACCCGGAGCTACCCCGGGAGGTGGAACCCCTGCTGGCCACGCTGCTGGCCAAGGCCCCCGAGCAGCGCTACCAGACGGCGCAGGAGCTCGTGGAGGAGCTGCGCGAGCTGACCGAGCGGCTCGGCTACCACGGGCGGAGCGTGCGCACCGTGGCCGCCGAGCGCCGGCAGGTGACGCTCGTGTCCTGCCAGTTGAGCGGACTGGCCGGGCTGGTGGAACCACTGGACACCGAGGAGCTGGGCGAGTTGGAGGATGCCTTCCAACAGCGCTGCGCGGAGCTCGTCCAGCTGCGGGGCGGCTCCATCGCCCTGTACCTCGGTGACGAGGTGCTGGCCTGCTTCGGCTACCCGGTGGCGCGGGAGGAGGATTCGGAACACGCCGTCCAGGTGGGGTTGGCCCTGGTGCGGGACCTCCCCGCGTTCCTCCAACGGAAGCTGCCGCATCTGCCTCCGGATGCCCTGGCCCTCCGGGTGGGCATCCACACGGACCTGATGACGCTGGGCGAGCACACCCGGGGCCAGGGAGGCCAGGCGCTGCTCCTCCAGGGCGAGGCCCCGAAGGTGGCCACCTGGCTGGCGGAGCAGGCCGAGCCCCACACCGTCGTCCTCAGCGAGTCCACCTGGGCGCTGGTGCGCGCGACGTTCGAGACCGAGGCGCTCGGGTCCCGCCCATACCGGGGCCTCTCGGGGCCGCGGCCCCTCGGCCTCCACCGGGTGCTGCACGAGCGGCCAGCGACGTTCCGCTTCGAGCGGGCACTCGCCGCCGCCGGGGGCCTCACCCCGCTGGTGGGACGCGAGGACGAGCTGCGGCGGCTCCTCGCATGCTGGAACGAGGCGCGGCAGGGCAAGGGGTCCTTCGTCCTCGTCAGTGGAGAGGCGGGCCTCGGCAAGTCCCGCCTCATCCAGGAGCTGCACCAGCGGATGGGCCAGGAGCCGTGTGAGCACTTCCAGGTCCAGTGCTGGCCGCAGTCGAGCACCAGCGCCTTCCAACCCGCCATCGAGGTACTGCGGCGCCTCTTCCCCTCGCGCGCGCTGTTACCGCGAGAGCCGGGCCTATCCCCCGAGCACACCTCGCTCCTCGTCCAGCTCCTCTCGCAGCCCCTGCCCGAGGGACTCCCCTTTCCCCAGCTCTCGCCGGAGTGGCGCAAGGAGCGCACCTTCGAGGCCGTGGCGGAGCTGCTGTCGCGCGTGGCCCGCGAGCGGCCGGTGCTCGGCGTGGTGGAGGATCTGCACTGGGCGGACCCCTCCACGCTGGAGCTGCTCGGCTACCTCCTGGAGCGGGTGGAGAAGGAGCGCGTCCTCTTCGTCCTCAGCGCCCGGCCCGACTTCCACCCCACCTGGCCTCGCCGTCCCTGGATGCACACGCTCACGCTGGAGCGACTGCCACCGGAGCTCACCGCCGCCCTGGTTCGCGAGTCCGCCCACGGCCATGCGCTGCCCCCGGGGCTGATCCAACAGCTCGTGGCCCGGACGGACGGCATCCCCCTCTTCGTGGAGGAGATGACGCACATGGTGCTGGAGCATGGGACACCCGGCTCCATCCCCATCACCCTCAACGAGCTGTTGCTGGCGCGGTTGGATCTACTGCCCGCCCGGCAGAAGGCGCTGGCCCAGTCCTGCGCGGCGCTCGGGCGAGGCTTCTCGCACGCGCTGCTGACGGCGCTGACGCGGCAGAGACCCGCTTCGCTGCGGCGCGACCTGGAGGGCCTGGTTGCCTCCGGGGTGCTGCAACCCCGCGCCGAGGGCACCGGGCCCCCCGGCTACCAGTTCCGCCATGCCCTCCTCCAGGACGCGGCGTGGCGCTCGCTGCCGCTCGGAGCGCGCCGGCGGCTCCACCAGCGCATCACCCAGGCCTTGCTGGAGCAATCCCCCGAGGTGGCGGAGGCACAGCCGGAGTTGCTCGCCCACCACTTCACCGAGGCCGGCGAGTACGCCCGGGCCCTGCCCTACTGGGAGCGGGCGGGACACAACGCGAGCCTGCGCTCGGCCAACCAGGAGGCGGTGAGCCACTTCCGGCAGGCCCTGCGGATGCTGCGCCTGCTGCCCGAGGAGCCGCGGCGGCTGCAGCGGGAGTTGCGGCTGCTCATCGCCCTGGGGACGCCGCTGGCCCAGGTGCAGGGCTACCGCTCGGAGGAGGTGGAGCGGACGTACACCCGGGCGCGCGAGCTCATCCACCAGGTGGGCGAGGCGCTGCCACGGCTGCGGCTGTCCTACTTCGGGCTCTTCGCCTACTTCTTCTCGCGGGCGGAGTACACCCTGGCGCACGAACTCGCCGAGCAGCTCGTGGCCCGGGGCGAGCGCCACCAGGATGGGGAGCTGCTCGCCCTGGGGCACCGGATGATGGCGGTGGACTGCTTCATCTGGGGACACATGCCCGCGGCCCTGAAGCACGTGGAGAAGACCCTGGAGTGCTCGGAGCTGCCGCTCGAGGAGCAGCGGGCCATGGCCGAGACGCAGTGGATCAACCCGCGCGCCACGGCGCTGGCCATCGGGGCGATGGTGCACTCGGTGCTCGGCCGGGAGGAGGAAGCGCTCCAGTACAGCCGGGAGGCGCTAGAGCTGGCGCGGAACATCGGCCACGCGCACACGTCCGCCAGCGTGCTGACATACCTGGCCGTGGCCTGCCAGCTGCGGGGCGAAGCGGAGTGCGCGCTGGAGTGGTCCGAGGAGGCCATCACGCTCTCGAACGAGCACGGGTTCCGCGCCTGGAGGGTCTGGGCCACGCTCATCCGCATCTGGGCCCTGTCGGAAGCGGGGGACCCGAAGGGAAGACTGGCGCTCATGCGCGAGACCATGCGGGGCTGGGAAGAGCCGGGCATCCGCGCCGGCCAGCGGCACCACGACCTCGGCCTGCTGGCGGGCCTGTACCTCAAGCTGGGGCAGCCCCGTGAGGCGCTGGAGCTCACCACCGAGGGGCTGGAGCGGGCCAAGACGTCGGGAGAGCACTTCTACGAGGCCGAGCTGCACCGGCTGCGCGGAGAGGCCCTGCGGGCGCTCGGCCACGAGCCGGAGGCGCGCGAGTGTTTCCAGCGGGCCGTGCGGTTGGCGCGGGAGCAGGGGGCCGCCACCTTCGAGCGGCGGGCCCTGCACGAGCTGGAGGCGCACGCGCTCCTCTAATGAGGCAGCTGAAGACGGTGGTCCATGCGCCCCATGGCGTGGATGGCTCCGGCCTCGTCCGGCTGGAACCTGCCCTGGAAGTTCCGCCGGCACAGGATGCTGTCCATTCCATACACCAGCTTGTTCATCCAGCTGCCGTCGATGATGAACTCGGCCACCTGCTGGGCTTCCCATTCGAGCCGCAGCCGCACCTTGGCGAGCTCCTCCGGGCCCTTCGCCGACAGC
The DNA here is from genome assembly GCF_024623785.1 of Archangium lipolyticum. NCBI lineage: Bacteria > Pseudomonadati > Myxococcota > Myxococcia > Myxococcales > Archangiaceae > Archangium > Archangium lipolyticum. Next base: position 78,936 of record NZ_JANKBZ010000027.1, on the reverse strand, counting down.
AACCCGAGCACGTTGCACCAGACGCGGTCCCGGTAGTACCGCAGCCCCGTGCTGGTGAGCAGCTCGTCGAACTTGCCCAGGACGCCGCTGAACAGCCGCATGCCTCCGCCGAACTCGCGCCCGAGGATGTCCTGGATCTTCGGGTTGCAACGCACGAGGACGTTGTTCATCTGGTCATGGTCGAACTTCCGCCGGGCCATGAGCTCCGCGTCCCGATGCTCTCCGGCTCGTCGAATGAATTCGTGGACGCCATTGGCCAGGTCGAAGTTGATGTGGGCGTTGATGCCGAGCACCATGTTCTGGAGAACGCTCGAGGCATGAGGGCTGGCGGCCCGCTCCATGGCGATCTTCCAGGCCTTGCAGGCCGGCTTCTGGAGGGACTGGAAGTAGAGCTGGGCGAACCGGCCCGCGAGCCGATCGACCCACTCGGGGTCGAAGAAGATGGGCTGATCGAAGTCCTCGTTGCCACCATGGACCGAGGCGTTCACCTGGGTCGTCATGACGTAGTAGGCGCGCAGGAAGATGGCCCGCTTGTCGCCGGAGGCGTAGAACTCCCGGAGTTTCTTGCGCATGCAGACGAGCGCCTCGTCCGTGTTCCGGGGCCTGTGCATGCGAGCGTCACATTCGGCGCCACACATAGGCGACGGGGTATGGATATCCGCCATATCGACTCTCCCTCTCAGTGCGTCACACCCAAGACGGTTGGAGAGGAAGAGAGCCGGATGTGACACAGGAGGGCCTGGCCCGTCCGCCCGCTCCCCCACGAGGACTGACGAGGAAGCGAGGGCAAGATGGCCCACCACCCCTCTCCCTCTGGGAGAGGGACGGGGTGAGGGTCTACCGGGTGACCGCGGCATCTCCGGAGGAGACCTGCGTCTGCCGTGCCACCCACGCCTTCACACGGGCCTCCAGGATGGAGAGCGGCAGCGCCCCCTGACCCAGCACCTCGTCATGAAAGGCACGCACGTCGAAGCGAGGACCCAGTTCCTTCGTGGCATGAGCGCGCAGCTCCTTCAGCTTCAGCTCGCCCAGCTTGTACGCGAGGGCCTGTCCGGGCCAGACGATGTAGCGGTCCACCTCCACGACGATGTCGTGCTCCGCCTTGCTGGCGTTGTCCTTGAAGAACTGGATGGCCTGCTCGCGCGACCACCCCTTGGCGTGCATGCCGGTGTCGACCACGAGCCGGATGGCGCGCCACATCTCGTAGGTGAGCTGGCCGAACTTCGCGTACGGGTCGCGATACATCCCGATCTCCGGCCCGAGCGACTCGGCATACAAGCCCCAGCCCTCGATGAAGGCGGTATAGCCCCCGAAGCGGCGGAACTTCGGCACGTCCGTCAGCTCCTGCGCGAGGGCGAGCTGGAGGTGATGACCGGGCACGGCCTCGTGGAGCGTGAGGGCCTCCATCTCCCACCTGGGGCGGGACTTCAGGTCATACGTGTTGGCGTAGAACCGTCCGGCGCGCCCGGCCTCGATTGAGCCGCGCATGTAGTACGCCGTCGTCTGCGTCCTCTCGGAGTACTCGGGGACGGGGAAGACACCGTACGGCAGCCGGGGCAGGCGGCCGAAGAGGCGCGGCAGCTCGGGGTCCACGCGCTTGGCGATGTCGCGGTAGGCGACGAGCAGCGCGTCCTTGCTGTCGAAGAAGAAGCGCGGATCCGTGCGCAGGAAGGTGAAGAACGCGGGGAGGTCTCCCTTGAAGCCCGCCTGGGCCTTCACCCGCTCCATCTCCGCGCGGATGCGCGCCACCTCCGAGAGCCCCAGTTGATGAATCTGCTCGGGCGACAACTCCGTGGTGGTCATCCGCCGCACGTTCCACGCGTACCAGGCCGCGCCATCGGGCAGGGCGGAGAGGGCGATGGACTCACGGGTGCGCGGCAGGTACTCGTCGACGAAGAAGCGGAGCAGCTCGCGGTAGGCGGGGAACACGGACTCGCGCAGGGCGATGACGGCCTGCTCGCGCAGCCGGGCCTGGGCCTCGGGAGGGATGGAGGCGGGGAAGGAGGAGAAGACGTTGGTGTAGATGGGGCTCTTCGTGGGGTCGTCGACGAGCTGGTTCCGGATGAGGCCGGCCACGTCGCGCAGGGTGACACGGGGCGGAGTGACACCGGTCTCCGCGCCCTTGCGCATCAGCGCGATGGACTGCGCCATGTACACGGGCAGGAGCTTCATGCGCTGGATGAAGTCCTCGTGGTTCTTCACCGTGCCCCGGGGCATGGAGACGGAGAGCTCGGGCAGGAGCGTGTGGGGCCCGTCGAGCTGGGAGAGCTGGATGTACTCGTCGGGGAAGCGCAGGCCCTCGATGGACTCGTCGAGCTCGCACAGGAAGAGCTGGTAGTCGAGCCGGGCGGACTCGGAGAGGCGGGCGGGGTCGATGCCCTCGAGCTGGCGCCGCACGTCGCGCAGGTGCTGCTTGCGCCGGTCGATGGCTTCGAAGGAGAGGTCGGACAACCGGTCGTCGTAGCGCGAGTCCCCGATGGCGGTGGCGAACAGGGGGAACTCGCGCAGGCGCCACTGCCAATCCTCCTCGAGGAGGGCGGCGAAGCGCGCGTCCTCGGTGGACGCGGGAGCGGAGGCCCCGGGGGCACGGGCCACGGTGCTCGCGGTGGGAGTGGCACACGACGAGACGGAGAGCAGGACGAACAGGAGCGAGGCTCGGTTCATGGGTGCCCGGGTTTTCGCACGGAGCGTTGCCCGGGAAAAAATGCTCGCGTGACCTTCGAGGCGCCCTGGGCGGGCGCGTGCCCCCTACACCTCGGGGACCGGACGCAGGAACCGGGCCTGGCGGCGAGCCCGGCGCTCCTCGCGACGCTGGTGCTGGCGGACCACCATGCCGTAGGTGATGCGATAGCCCACCCACGCGGTGGGCACGCCCAACAGCACGCCCCCGATGACGAGGCCGAGCATCACCTCGAGCGCACCGGGACCGGAGAAGGAGAACGCGCTCAGGTCGAAGGCCGCGGCCTCGACGCCGGCCTGCTGCTGCGATGCCGGAAGGAGGCGGTGCGCGATGGGCCGGCCGACGAGATAGCAGAGCCCATACACGGGGGCGGCGGTGACGGGATTGTTGAGCCACACGCCCGCGGCGGCGGCAACGCGCGAGAGCTGGAAGTGCGTCACCCGGCGAAACACCTCGGCGACGAAGAGGGCCAGGGGCAGTTGCAGGCCCATGATGGGCAGCAGGGCGATGAACAGCCCCAGCGCCATGCCGGCGGCGATCTCCTCCGGACCGCCCGCGCCGCGCAGGATGCGCACACGGGCACGCCGGTACTTGCTCTTCACGACCTTCCACCAGGACAACACGGGCCACCACTCTTCTTCTGGCCGAATTCCTTCGGAACCAGCGCCAGGATAATGCGAAGCCGGCGCGTCCGCAGGAGGACGTGGCGCGGCGCGGCCGCCCGCCCGCGCTCGAGAATCATATGGCCTGCAAGGAACTCGGGAAGGGGCGGAACCCGAGCGCGGCCTCCACGAAGACGCGCAGCTCGCCCGCGGCCCAGGGGGTGGCGAGGGCGAAGTGGATGATGCTGGACTGGCTGAGGGTGGAGGCCTCCGCGGGCCGGAACTTCCTGGACAAGAGGATGCGAGGGCCGGGGTAGTCCCGCTCCACGAGGGTGGAGAGGAAGTCCGCCGCCCCCTTCGCGTCGGCGAGCCCCAGGTCGACGATGATGGCGGTGGGAGCCGGCTCGAGGTCGAGCAGGGGCAGGGCCAGGGCGAAGGTGTTCGCGGGGAGCAGCTCGAAGCCCGGGGTGAGCTCCCGGCGGGCGGTCTCGCGCAGGCCGGCGTCGTCGGCCACGAAGAGGATCCGGATGATTCCGGAGGCCCCACGACCCTGGGGGCGTCCATCACCCTGCGTCTTTCGGGAAGGAGGCTCGGGAGGCACGAAACCAGCGTAACGCCGGGAAAGAACGCTGGGCAACGCATTGCGTCTCCCCGCGACGGATAGTGAACCTCGCGAGCACCCGCGCCCCGCGCTCACACCCGGCAACCGGGCAGCCGCCCGCCGCGCCATCCCGCCACGCCTCCCCTCCCCGGAGGCTCCCCCACGAGCGGACGGGCAGGGGCCCGCCACATGGGGGCCCCTCCGTCCTTATCCTCCGGGCATGAAGCACTCATACGCGAAGCGAATCGGTCCACTTCTCGGGATGGCCGCCCTGCTCGCTCTGGGGACGGCGGCCGCGCAGGGCGGCACCCAGTACCTCTATCTACGCACGCCCAACGCGGCCATCAGCGCACGGGTCACCGGGGACCGTGTCACCGGCCCCGACCTGCAGCTGGCCCGCGATGGGAAGACGCTGCGCGGGAGGGCCTTCGGCCGGACGGTGTTCCTCGGCCTCAACGGCCAGGAGCTGGGCGGCACCGTGGGCAGCGAGCTGACCCGGCTGAGCTTCGAGCACAAGGGCAACGAGATAGAGGCGACGGGCAGCTTCCATGGCGGCATCGCGCGGATGAACATCACGCCGGAGCGCTTCACCGCCACGGTGGGCCCGTGCAGCTACGACCTGAAGGCCACCCGGGAGGGAGGCTACATGGGCTCGCGCTCGTGTGGAGGCAGGCCGGAGCGGCCCGTGCTCCTCGCGATTCCTCCCGCGCTCGCGCAACAGGGCCCCGCGATGACGCTGGCCACGCTCGGCCTCATCCTGGGCGTCGACTAGGGAGCGTAGGCCCGGAGGAACGTCTCCAGGTGGTCCTCCAGGAAGCGCTCCACGTCCAGCGGCCGGCAGCGCGCGCCCGAGAGCTGCACCTGGTGCAGCAGGCCGAGCACCACCGGGCACACCAGCTCCAGCGCCGCGTGGCGCACATCGCAGCGCCGCAGCTCTCCGTCCGCGATGTGGCGGGACAGCCGCGCCTCCGCTGACTGGAGCGTGGGCTCCAGCAGCTCCTGCACGTACACCGGCCCCAGCGTCTCGTGTCCCACGCTCGCGGTGAGGCCGAAGGCGTGCACCGCGCCCACGCCCAGGCGCCAGCCCGTGAGGAGCGATTGGAGGAACCACTGGAGCGACTCGCGCACCGGGCCATGGGGCTCGGTGGCCGCGGCGAGCAGGTACGGCAGGCCGCGCCGGTGCATGTCCGCCATGACCTCCGACAGCAGCGCCTCGCGCGAGCCGAAGTAGTGACGCAGCGTGGCCACGCTCACCCCGGCCACCTCCGCGAGCTCCCGGAAGCTCGCCTGGGCACCGTCGGGAGCGAGCAGGCGCACGCGGACCGCCTCCAGCAGGCGCTCCCGCTCCTTCTCGTAGTCCGCGTTGCGGCTCCCCTTCACCCGGGCCATGCGCCTTGAATAGCCCGCATGGAGTAGGAAATCCACCCATGCGAGGGCCGTGCCCCTGCTCCCTTCACACTTCGACTTGAAATTAAATAAACCAACCTGAATATTCTATCCCGAGAGAGGTACAGGCGGGAGGAGCGCATGCTGGACGGTTTCGCCGACGAGGGCTTCGCGGACGTATGGACGCCGGTGGCCATGTCTCGCGAGGTGGGCAGGGAGCCCTACGGGCTGACGGTGGCGTCGGAGCGCGTCGTGCTGTTCCGGGACAACCAGGGCCGGGTGCAGGCGCTGCATGACCGCTGCCCGCACCGGGGAGTGAAGTTGTCGCTGGGGAAGGTGGGGAAGGACGGGTGCCTGGAGTGCCCCTTCCACGGGTGGCGCTTCGGTGCGGGCGGAGCGTGCACGCACATTCCGCTCAACCCCATGCCCGAGGAGAAGCGCCAGCGCTTCGCCGCCACGGTCTTCCCGGTGCGCGAGCGCGGAGGCCTCATCTGGCTCTACACGCGCCCGGGAGCCGAGGCCCCGGACGAGCCGGCGGTGCCCCCGGTGATGGAACAGGAGGGCATCCACGTGTGGCACTACGCGGAGACGTGGAACGCACACTGGACGCGGGCGATGGAGAACATGCTGGACTCGCCGCACCTGCCCTTCGTGCACCGGCGCACCATCGGCGGGCCGCTGTGGCGGAGGATGAAGCCGGACTCGAAGATGGAGATGGAGGTGCACCCCACGCCCACGGGCTTCCGCACCTCGTGGAGCCTGGACGGGGTGACCAGCGCAGCGGGCCTGGAGTGGCTGCGGCCCAATGGAATGGCGATGCACGTCCCCATCCCCAAGCGCATCATGCGGCTGCACATGTACTGCGTGCCGGTGGATGCGACGCACACGCGGATGATGCTGGTGAGCACGCGCGACTTCCTGAAGCTCCAGCCGCTGGCGGCCGTGCTCGACCGCTACAACAAGCGCATCCTGCGCGAGGACCAGGCGGTGGTGGAGTCGAGCGATCCCGTCGAGGCGCCGCCGGTCTCCGAGGAGCGCAGCGTGGCGACGGACCGGGCCACGCTGGCCTTCCGGCGCTGGTACCTGGAGCGCAAGAAGTGGGGCTCGAGAGAGAGCTCCGTCACCGAAGCCCCGCTCGCGAGTTGAGCATGCACCCTCTCCCCCTGGGAGAGGGCGGGGGGTGAGGGTCTTCGCTCAACGACTGTCATCCCCCCTGCGCTCCAGCGCATCCCGGTTGCGAGGCGCGAAGAAGCGCTCGCGCAGGAGCCGGGGCAGGGAGCGCTTGTCCACGCACAGGAGCTGAAGCGCGTCGTTCCACTCCCCGAGCACGGCGACGGCGCGCACATCGGGGGCCTCGCGGTAGAGGCTGTTGAGGTTGTGCACGAGGGCCCAGAGGTCCTCCACCTCCCAGCGTTCGGACACGTCACCGGCGAGGATGTGGAGCTCCAGGACGGGGCGCTCGCGCACGTCGACGACCTTGAAGCGCCGGGCGGCACCGCCCATGGCCAGCGTCAGGGGTCCGACGAGCTCATCGGGCCGGACCCCGAAGGAGACGGTGAGGCCGCCGGCGAGGAGACCCGCGTCACACAGACGCAGGAGGGACACATGGGGAGGCTCCTCGGGGTTGAGCACCTCGCGAGCCGCCTCCCGGTCCTTGAGGAGGCGCGAGCGTTCGAGCGAATCGAGGAGGGAGGCCATGGGGCCTCACTCTACCTCGCCATCCCAGTAGCCCACCTGTGGGGAGTTCCTGCGAGTTGACGACGTGGAGGGTGGGCCGATGCTCCCTCTCCCTCTGGGAGAGGGCTGGGGTGAGGGTCTTCGCGAGGCACCCGGGGCTCAAGAAGGCCGGGTGGCAATGAGGGACCTGCAGGGTGACCCGCTCCTCACGGCCTCATCTCGACGAACCATCGAGTCGAGTCGACAATGGGCCCGGGGAGACACGGCGAATGGTTAAAGCGCGGGAGCCGAAGGCTCAATCTCGATTCGACAGTCGGCATGAGGAGCTGGTGCCGGCGGCGGAGGCGGCGGCGCTGCTGGGCGTGAAGCGGGCGACGCTCTACACGTACGTGAGTCGGGGCCTGGTGCGCTGCGTGCCGGAGCCGGGGACGAAGGAGAACCGGTATGTCCGAGCGGACCTCGAGCGATTGAAGGCACGCCATGACGCGCGGGCGGGACACACGGCGGTGGCGGCGGGAGCGCTGCGTTGGGGCGAGCCCGTCATCGACTCGGCGGTGTCGCGGATAGGGGCGGAGGGGCTGGCCTACCGGGGTCAACCGGCGGTGCGGCTCGCGGTGGAGGGACGGAGCTTCGAGGACGTGGCGGAGCTGCTCTGGACGGGCGAGCTGCCCGCGCAGCCGGCGCGGTGGCCCTCGCCGGAGCTGCCCGTGCAGCCCTCGGCGGTGGCGGAGTTGCTGCCGAAGCGCTCGCCGCCGCTGACGGTGCTGTCGGCGGTGGTGCCACTGCTGGGAGCCTGGGACGAGGTGCGCTTCGCGGCCCCTGTGGAGCAGGAGAAGCTGCGAGGGCGGCGCCTGCTGCGGCACCTCGCGGCGTGGGTGTGCGCGGCGCACGCGCCCTCGCGGGTGACCCGGGCGCTGAAGGAGGAGACGGTGGCGGCCTCGCTGGCGGTGGCGTGGGGGGCGACGGCGAAGCGGGCGCCGGAGGTGCTGGACCGGGCGCTGGTGCTGTGCGCGGACCACGAGCTGAACGTGTCCACCTTCGCGGCGCGGGTGACGGCGTCCTCGGGAGCGGACCTGTACGCGTGCATGAGCGCGGCACTGGCGGCGCTCTCGGGGCCAAAGCACGGGGGCTCGTGTGACCGCATCGAGGCCCTGCTGCAGGAGGTGGGCAGGCCGGAGCGAGCTCGTACGGCGGTGCTCGAGCGGCTGCGGCGGGGCGAAACGGTACCGGGCTTCGGACACCAGCTGTACCCGGAGGGAGATCCGCGCACGCCGCCATTGCTCGAGGCGGCGTATGCGTTCCGCCCGGAGCCGGTGGGCGTGCGGGTGCTGCGCGCGGTGGAGGAGACGATGCGGGAGGCGGGACACCCGGCACCCGCGGTGGACTTCGGGCTGGTGGCGCTGACCTCTGCGCTGGAGTTACCAGCGGGAGCGGCGACGGCGCTGTTCGCGATGGGGCGCACCGCGGGATGGGTCGCGCATGTACTGGAACAACGCGAACAGGGCCACCTGCTGCGACCACGGGCCCGCTATGTGGGCGTTCCCGTCACGGCGTCCGCAACTTCATCACCCGGCCAGCAATAGGAAGCGTGTCCATGGACATCAAACCAGATGCCCCAATGACTCAACGCTCTGAGCAGGCGGGGTTACTCGCCTGTCCCTGAGCCCCCGTACTCCGCATCGAGTTCTCTCTGGCGTTCGGCGGACCTCTTCTTCTCTTCCTCCCATTCCTTCAACGTGGAAGCCACATGATGGAAGGTGTGCCGATTCAGTCTCTTGTGACGTACGGCGAGGTAGTGCTCCCCAGCAATCGAGACGAAGGCAAAGGGAGTGGCCGGGTGGTTCGTCAACCACTCCTCTGCCTGAGGGCGGGTATCGAACGATGGCATCGTTGGAGGCAACCCTCTTGCGGTGAGCGCTTCCAGGTATGGCTCCAGGATGTAGTCACGGGAGATGTCACGAGTGCCGTCTTCGCGAGAACACCAGACCTGGTGGTATTCGTCGCCAATCAGTATTCGGGCCGGGCTGGGGGGATCCTCGAGGCCATCCAGCCATGCCCGCGCCTCGTCACGCGACGTAAAGGAAGCAATGGCGAGTGGGGCGTATTCGAGTCTGTTTGTGAAGTAGTCCTCGAAGTCATCGGCCTGTTCCGTGTCAGCCATGAAATCGAGAAGGCCGATGAGAATGAGCGCGAGTTGCTTCTGTTCAGGTCCAGCCGTCTCGTCCAGGACCTCGAGGAGAAGCTCCATTGCCTTGGCCGAGATCGCGTTCCCGCGCGCACCGAGAGCGGCACTCACGTAGGGACTGGGCGAGTGAGCCATCCCCTCGAGGTAGTCCTCGAATTGGTAGGCCTGGCCCGTTCCGTTGATGAAGGAGATGTGCTCGTCCACGTAATGCCAGAGCCGCATTTCTTCTTCTCTGCCTTCATCCCTGGCTGTTCTCCAGCGAGGTGCAGTGAATTGTGACGCCCGTGCGAGGGCCTCATGGATTCTCACCGCGTGGCCTCCGCAATCCGGGATGCAGGGAACTTCCCAGAAGTGTTTTCCGCCAGGACCAGGAGAGGCACCAGGAAAAGGGCACCACCGCCCGAGGCCATCACGGCCACGAAAGCGACTCCAGCGATGACGACGATGCTGCCCACGAGAATCTCTTCACGATGATTCCTGACCCAATCGACGGCGGGCCCTATCTCCGTGAATTCCGCAACAGACTCCTCTGCCCAATCGCCCATTCCCCTCCTACACATGTCTTCGAGGATTCCGCAGGCCTCCGGACACCACCAGCTCTTGTTGATGCGCCAGGGGCCTCGATGCCTTGGATAGATCAGGTGACCGACTTGGATGGGTCTGCTGCTGGCGAAGCAGTCTTCCTCACATTGTTTACGCCGGCCTCGGCAATACTCCTCTGCGGGTCTCGAGACACGCACGATGCGCGGATCGGCTCCCATCCTGCTCATCTGGTATTGATGGTTTGCCAGATCGAAATCCTTGAGCGGCATCCATGAGTGCGTGACCTGCCCATCATGAGACTCCTCGAGCACGAGCACGTACCTGCTCAGATCCTGCGGCCCGAACGGGCCCGCAGCCACCGGCCGGGCAGCGCTACAGGAAGCAAGAAGAAGGCTGAGACTCACTGCCACGAGCTTCTGAGTAACTGTTCTGGTGTTCATCCAGAAGTACCTGAGGTTCTGTGGTGGGTCCCTCGTTCCCACGATACCCGCTGCTCGGGTTCCCACCGATGTCCATCGCTCGGTTTCCAACGCGCGCCGGTGTCACTTCACGCACGGTGACCGACGAGGCGCTGGACTCCGCCCTCTTCGTGCCTTACCGAAACCCCATGAGCCCCTTCGTCCGTCTCCAGTTGTTGCTCCTGCTCGGCAACGTTGCCTTCATCGCCGCCTGGGCCGTCGCCCTCACCCGGCCCGCCGGCTGGCAGTGGATCGGCGTGCTCCTGCTCGCGTTCTTCGTCGTCGTGCGCGTCGGCGGCATGTGGCTCCGCGCTCGGAAGTATCCGGACGAGGCGGGTCGCTCTCGCAAGGCCGCCATCCTCTCCACAGGCGTCGCCGTGCTCGCCGTCGCCCTGTGGGTCTACACGGCTCTGCGCGGGCCTGCTTGAGGTCCCTGTGGGGATTCCTGGATTCGGGGGTTCTTCCTGGGGAACCCGGGGGGATCCGTAGACCCTCACCCCAGCCCTCTCCCAGAGGGAGAGGGTGATCGGAACCCGTGGTCCTCGATACCCTCACCCCGTCCCTCTCCCGAAGGGAGAGGGGTTGTTGCTTCTCTACACGTTGAAGCGGAAGTGCATGCAGTCGCCGTCCTGCACAACGTACTCCTTGCCTTCCACTCTCAGCAGCCCCTTCTCCTTCACCGCCGACTCGCTGCCGTACTTGATGAGGTCTTCCCACCTCATCACCTCGGCCTTGATGAAGCCTCGCTCGAAGTCCGAGTGGATGACTCCCGCCGCCTGCGGCGCCTTGTCACCCTTGTGGATCGTCCACGCACGGCACTCCTGCTCGCCCACCGTGAAGTACGTCTGCAGGCCCAGCAGCTTGTACCCCTCACGCACCACCTTGTGCAGCCCTGGCTCGCTCAGCCCCGCGCTCTCCAGGAACCCCGGACGCTCCTCCTCCGGCAACTGCTGGATCTCCGCCTCCATCGCCGCCGCCAGCGCCACCACCCCCGCCCCCTCCTTCGCCGCCATCTCCCGCACCCGCTGCACCATCGGGTCCGAGTCTTCCTTGCCGATCTGCTTCTCGCTGATGTTCGCCACGTACAGCACCGGCTTGTCCGTCAGCAGGAACAGATCCTTCAGGACCGCCCGCTCCTCGGCCGTCAGCTTCTGCGCGCGCACCGTGATGGCCGAGTCCAACCCCGCCTTCACCTTGTCCAGCACCGCCAGCTCCGCCTTCGCCTCGTCGCCCGCCTTGCCGCCCATCTTGGCGTTCTTCTGGGTGCGCTCGCGGCGCTTCTCCACCGTCTCCAGGTCCTTCAGGCACAGCTCCGTGTCCACCACGTCCCGGTCCCGCACCGGGTCCACGCCACCCTCCACGTGGGTGACGTTGTCGTCCACGAAGCAGCGCAGCACGTGCAGCACCGCGTCCACCTGCCGGATGTTGCCCAGGAACTGGTTGCCCAGTCCCTCGCCCTTCGACGCGCCTCGCACCAGACCCGCGATGTCCACGAACTCCAGCGACGTGGGGATCTTCTTGAGCGGCTTCACCAGCGCCGTCAGCTTGTCCAGACGATCGTCCGGCACCGGCACCACGCCCACGTTCGGTTCGATGGTGCAGAACGGGTAGTTGGCCGCCTGGGCCCCCGCCGCCGAGAGTGCGTTGAACAGGGTGGACTTGCCCACGTTGGGCAGACCGACGATGCCGATGGAAAGCGCCATATTGGATTCCTGAACAGCGTTGCGCGGACCCGGAAATCCGGGTGATTACGCCCGGGTCGTCGGCGAGCCCTTGGGCAGGCCCTGCACGAACTGCTCGGCCAGCGCGCGGTGCTTGCTGTCGTCCAGGCGCTCGTTGATCAGCTTGCTCGCCACCTCCATCGCCAGGTCCACCGCCATCGCCTTCACCTCGGCGATCGCCTTGGACTTCTGCTCCTGGATCTCACGCTGCGCCGAGGCCTTGAACTCCTCGGCCTCCTTGCGGCTCTTGGCCATCAGCTCCTCGCGGAACTTCTCCACCTCCTGCTGGTTGCGGCGGAGCATCTCCTGCGCGTCACGGCGGGCCTCGGCGATGGCCGTCTTCTGCTCGGCCAGCAGCTTCTCGGCCTCGGCGCGCTCCCGCTTGGCCGCCTCGATGGAGCTGGCGATCTGCTTCTCGCGCTCCTCCACCAGCGACAGGATGGGACCCCAGGCCTTCCAGCGCAGGATGATCGCGACGATGATGAAGGTGACGAGGGTCCAGAAGATGAGGCCCGGGCGGACCTCGACGAAGCTGCTGGCGGCGAGAACGTTGGGCAGGAGCATGGCGGCCTTCGCGGGGGTACGGCGTCAGGAGTACTGCGGGTACGACGGAAACGACTCGACAACCTGGGTGCTACGAGGACCGGCGCCCCCCGCCTGAGCGAGCGAGCGCCGGACCCGGAGTCCTACTCGACCAGAACCTGAATCAGGTCTTGATGGCGAGCAGGATGCAGACGACCAGCGCGAACAGCGTGGCGCCTTCGATGAGCGCCGCGGCGATGATCATGGTGGTGCGGATGTCACCGCCGGCGGCCGGCTGACGGCCCGTGGCGTCCATGGCGGCGGCGGCCAGACGGCCGATGCCCAGGGCGGCGCCGATGATGGCGAGGCCGGCACCGATGCCGGCGGCGAGGAAGGCGAGAGCGACGTTGGTCATGGGAGTGCTTCTTCTTTCTTCGGAGGGGACCCACTTGTGGGGGGGTCGTTGCTGCCCTTTGGGACGACCTCCGGCGACCTTTCGAATCGCCGGGTACTCACCGGGGCCCCATACCTCGAGGCCCCGCTAACTCGATGTAGACCTCAGGAGCCCAGCATGTGGGCCTTGCCATGGTCGTGGCTGTGGCCCGTCTCCTTGTGGTCCGCGTGCTCGTGCTCGCCGTGGCCGTGGTGGCCCATGGCCACGCCCATGCCGATGAAGAGCGCCGAGAGCATCGTGAAGACGTACGCCTGCACGAAGGCCACGAACAGCTCCAGCAGGTAGATGCCCAGCGCGAAGGGCACGCTCACCAGCGCCACCGCCGGGTGGCCGAGCATGAAGATGAGGCCGAGCAGGAAGAAGATGACGATGTGGCCCGCCAGCATGTTGGCGAAGAGACGGATGGTGAGCGCGAAGGGCTTGGTGAACAGGCCCAGGATCTCCACCGGCACCATGATGGGCCACAGCCAGGGGGCCACGCCGCCCGTCAGGTGCGCCAGGTAGCCACCGAGGCCCGCGGCGCGGATGCCCGCCACCTGCGTCAGCACGAAGGTGCACAGCGCCAGGCCGCAGGTCACCGCGATGTTACCCGTGGCCGTCGCCATCCAGGGAAACAGACCCAGCAGGTTCATGAAGAGGATGAAGAAGAACGCCGTCAGCAGGTAGGGCGTGTAGCGCGGGCCCTCCTCCTTGCCGATGTTCTTGATGGCCAGCTCGTCACGCACGAACAGCACGAGCATCTCGAAGAGGTTGGCCCCGGTGCCCCGCGGCACCAGCTTCGTCTTGTCCCGGTTGCTGAAGAGCAGCAGCGAGCCGATGAGCAGCACCGCCGCCAGCCACATCATCACCGTGTGCTTGGTGATGGACAGGTCCAGGCAGCCCGCCCCCAGACCCGGAATCACCGTCCCGTGGTCCGTCTGCTGCGGCGTGCACGCCCCGTCCCGGAAGGGGATGAGGATCTGCGGCAGGTGGATGGCCTTGTGGTCGTGGCTGAGGGGAATCTCGATCTCGTACTCCGGCGAGTCCGAGACGTGGTGGAGGATGTAGCCCGCCACGTCCTCCCCCTCCTTCTCCTGGCCCGTCCCACCGTGCTCGTCCTGAGCGCCCGGCGAGGCGAACGCCACACCGGCCATCAACCCGACGAGAAGAACCATTGCCTTGCGCATCACTCGTCTCCGCCCGCCGCGTCCCGGGACGCGGCCATCACGTAGCTCACTTCAATCCACTGCAGCACGAAGTAGGTGCCGAAGAACCCCGCCACGAACGCCACCGCCCCCAATCCCCTCTGCACCACCCACAGCAGCCCCACCACCACGCCCACTGCCCGCATCCCGAACACCACCCCCACCACCTTCAGCGCGGCATTCAAATCCCTGCGCACCGCCCGCCGCTTGAGCACCAGGCTCACCACCCCCGTCACCGCCGCCAGCGCCACCCCGATGACCGCCGACTGCCGCGCCTCCGCCTCCCTCGGAAGGAAGGCCGCGAGCGCCAACCCCACCCCCATCACCCCCGCCGCCAGTCCGGCATGCGTCCGGAACGTCTCCGCGCCCTGGTGCCTCACCGCTTCCGCTTCCCCAACCGAGCCATCTCGTGGAGGAACCCGTAGAACCCCACGGAGATCCCCACCAGGCTCAACCCCAGCAAGAACCAGGGAGACGTCCCCAGCCACTTGTCCAGGAAGTACCCACCCAGCACCCCCACCACCGCCCCACCCGTCAGCTTCCACACCGCGGCGATGTACGGCTCCGCCGCCCTCATCTGCCGGGCCGTCTCGCCCAGCTCGCTTCCTTCCGTGTCCTTCCCGGGCTCCTTCTCCGCCATGCCTGACAACCCCCGGGAAAACCACGGGTTTCCTCGCCGCCCCACCCCACCCTTCCTACGCGCGGGCGCCGCTTAGCATTGAAAACGAGCGGGACGCAACCGCCTCGCTCCCGGAGTGCTCCGATCTAGAAGGGAGGGGAATGCCTAGGGCAAGCCGAAGTCCGGATGGAAGTCGGCCCTGAAGCCGACGGGCGTCCCCGTGGTGGAGGTGGCCGCCGGCTGGACCAGCACCTCCACCCGCTTCACCTGGCGGAGCACCCCCTGGACGTCCGAGGTGCTGTTGGCGCCGATGACCCAGGCGCCCCCGTCCGGAGGAGGCAGGGGGATGCCCTCGGTGATGTTGACCGTCCCAGCGGAGGTCAGCAGGGAGCCGGGGCGCACCAGCCGGAGGAAGCCCCCCGGCCCACACAGGAGCACGACCGGCTGGTTGTGGGAGGCCCAACGGTTCAGCCCGCCATCCGGGTTGCTGAAGGTGCCCCCGGAGCTGGTGAAGGTGACCCACAGCTTGAGCGTGGTCTGGGGACGCGACAGGTCCCACGTCCCCCCGTCCCGCTCCGCCCAGAAGACATGGCTGTACTGGTCCGACCCGGACCACACATCGCCCGACACGGTGTCCGCCGGGGAGGCGTTCGCGTAGGCGGTGTTGTCCTTCAGGCACCCGCCCACCACGCCATTGAGGGCCGAGTTCAGGTGCCGGGCGCCGACCACCACCGAGGGGTCCGCGAAGAATCTGGTGGGCCCGCCACAGTCGGGCCTTTCGTCCGTGGTGCCGTCGCAGTCGTCGTCCTTCGCATTGCACGTGTCCGACGGCGCGGGGTTGACGAGCTGGCGGCAGGTGTCCTTCCCGCTGACACACGCCCGGCGCCCCTCGGCGCACACTCCGAGGCGGCCGGGAACGGCGCACGGCTGGTTCAGCTCGGGGATGTCGTCCGTCTGCAGGTTGCAGTCGTCGTCCAGGCCGTTGCACACCTCGAGGGCCCCGGGATGGACGGCGCCGTTGTTCGCGAGGCAGTCCTGCGCGTTGTCCGCCCAGCCCACCGGCTTCTGGCAGAACGTTCCCTGCTGCTTGGGGTCGCCGAAGCCGTCGTTGTCCTGGTCGCGGTAGTAGAGGCCACCATCGAGCCCCTCGTCGATGACGCCGTCACAGCTGTTGTCCAGGCCGTCGCACTGCTCGGGGGCGTCCGGGAAGAAGAGCCGGCCTCCGGCAACCGGGTTGTCGTTGCAGTCGTCACTGTTGGTGACCGTCGGCACCGACAGGGGCGGCGAGCAGCGGTAGAGCGGCCGGGTGAGGTTGCCGAAGCCGTCCTCGTCCAGATCCTCGAAGAACGTCGTCGGCGTGCCGCCATCCAGGCAGGTGCCCCCGTCCAGCACCCGGCCAATGCACAGCGGGTCCTCCCGCTCGCGGCAACACACCCCGTCGTCGCAGACGAAGCCCCCATCCCCACACTCCGCGTCCTCCAGGCAGGAGTAGTAGCCGCGGACCTCGGGGACCTCGTAGCAGGCGATGGCCAGTGCGACGCACGCGCCGAGCGCGAGCAGGGAGAGACGGACGAGGCGATCGGTCGAGGGCATGGACACTACTCGGACGGGGTGGAGAGGAGGTCGAAGACGAAGAGGCCGGCGCCCACCGCCGCCAGGCCCGCGCCCGCGCCGAGCAGCACGTTGCCCGTGCGCGCGTAGCGCCCGGCCTGCTCATGCGCGGAGCCCGCCCGGGTGAAGGAGGTGCAGTCGCGCTCGCGGCCCTCGCAGGACTCCACCCCCCGCAGGGAGCCCCGCGACAGCCCGCCGGCCACCAGCGAGCCCGCCACCGCGAGCGCTCCCAGGCTGAAGGTGACATACGAGGCGGCTCGCAGCCCCTTGCCGCGCGGGGCTCGGGACTCCGTGGCGTCCGGCAGGAAGTCCGGCCTCGGCTCCAGGCGCAAGAGCACGCCCTCCTGTATCTGCTCGCGCATGAGGGTTGCCTCGCCCGAGGGCAGCAGCACGTCCACCTCGTGCGGCCCCGCCGTCAACGCCACCACCTCGTCCGGCCCGCCCATCATCCGTCCGTCCACGCGCAGCCGCGCCGCGCCCGGCACCACCACGCCCCCCCACCCCTTGCGCGCGAAGGCCGGCACCAGCGCCGCCACCACCGGCCTCAAGTCCCGCGCGAGCATCGCCGGCGCCATGCCCGTCACCGCGCGCTTCGCCACGTCCCCGCGCACCGTGTCCACCCAGGCCACGTCCACGTCCAGCGTGCCCTGGCGCCTCGGCACCACCCCCAGCACCAGCACGTGCTCCGTCCCCGCCTCGGCCGCCACCGCGCGCAGACACGCGTCCTCCGCGCCGCAGCGGCCCTCGAGCGTCCCCTCCCGCGCACGGGTGACGAGGAGTCCCGTCAAATCGCGCGCCACCCCCTCGGCGGCACCGAGCACGCGCTCCGCCTCGGCCGCGCCGAGCGTGCCCCCGTGCCACAGCCGCACCGTGAGCCGCTCCGCCGCCAAGGCGGGCAGGGACAGACACAGCAAGAGGAACAGGAACGGGAGTCGCTTCACGGCTGCGCACTGTAGCCCAGGAGCACGGCCCCGGTAGCCCGTGCATCCGCGCTCATTCCCGATGCACCCGGGGAAACGGCCAGCCCGGCGCCGGGGGGGATGATTGGCACCGCACCCGTCCGCCGGGCCCACCTCGCCGCGACGTTCCACCGTTCCCAGCTTCCTGAGTGGAACCTCTCTTCACATGCAGGAGGAGCACGCCATGCCACTGCAGATCCGCTCGCCCCGCTTCCAGGATGGAAACCCCATTCCCATCGCCTACACCTGCGAGGGAGATGATCTGCCCCCGCCACTGCACTGGGAGGGCGAGCCCGCGGGGACCAAGAGCTTCGCGCTCGTGGTGGAGGACCCCGACGCGCCAGACCCGCGCCACCCCCAGCGCACCTGGGTGCATTGGGTGCTCTACAACCTGCCCCCCAACCTCCACGACATCCCCGAGTCCCTCCTGCCCGGTGGGCTCCCCCAGGAAGTGCGCCAGGGCCTCAATGACTGGAAGCGGGCAGGCTACGGAGGGCCTTGTCCCCCCATCGGCCGCCATCGCTACTTCTACCGCGTGTTCGCCCTGGACACCGTCCTGCCCGACATGGGGACCATCACCCGCCAACAACTGGAGCGCGCCATGGAAGGCCACATCCTCGCCCAGGCGGAGCTCATCGGCACCTACGAGAAGGTGCACCACCACTGAAGGCTCCCACGTGAAGGCTCTCGAACCCGGAAAACGCCGCGTCCCGCTTCCCCCCGGCGGGCGCGGGTGCCATCCTCCACCGCCGTGATGACGCCTGATGGGCCCGGGGGGGCCCCGTACCAGCATCTCGAGACACTGCCTTTCGCGCTGGGCGTCTTCCGCGACGGTCACATCGTCCATGCCAACACGGCCCTGCTCGGCCTGCTCGGCCTGCCTCGCGAAGAGGTGCTCGGAAGGTCCTTCGAGCTGCTGTCCCCCTCCCAGAGACGGCTCGGCTCCGAGCTGTACGCGCGCGTACAGCGCGGCGAGGCGGGCTTGGCGGACACCTACGAGACGGTGCTCCGCACCGCCACGGGCGAGAGGCGCGTGGAGGTCTCCCTCTCCCAGTACGGGCCGGACACGCTGCTGCTGGTGCGAGATCTCACCCCCCGCCTGACCCACCGCCAGTTGCTCCAACGCGTCGCCTCGCTGGGTGCCGCGCTGCCCGGCATCCACTCCGAGGAGGAGGTGCTCCGCCGCGTCTTCGAGGGCCTCGCCGAGCTGGAGCTGTCCTACGGCTACCTCGTCCCGGATGGGAACCGGGTGTGGCTGGGACATGCCTTCGTGGCCCTCGGGGCCGCCGCGGGCGAACGGCGCCTCACCGGCCAGCACCTGGTGGACGTGCCGGGCTCCTGGACTCCCGTGCTGGAGCGCGCCTGGCACGAGGGGTCCGCCTACGGCGAGGACTTCGCCTGGGAGGCCGCCCGGTTCGTGGGCCCGGACTGGGCCGAGCCGGTGCGCACGCACCTGCTGCGCGTGGGGCCCCTGCGCTCCGTCTGCGTCCGCATCGACATGGAGGGCTCGCCCCGGGCCCTGCTGGTGGTGGCCGCGGACTGGCTGCGCGAGGAGGAATTGCCCTCGCTGCGCCTCTTCGCCGCCCAGGTGTCCGCCGCGCTGGAGGCCGCACGCACCATCTCCCGCCTGTCCACTCGCAACACCGCGCTCGCCGCCCTCAACCGGCTGGCCGAGGTGGCCGCCACCGCTCCGGAGCCCCGCGCCTTCTTCGAACCGGGCGCCGAGGAGATCATCGGGCTGCTGCGCTGCAACGCGGTGCTCCTCTTCCTGACCACCGAGGACGCCCAGTCGCTCGAGCTGGTCTGGCACCACGGCGTCAGCGAGGAGATGGCGCGCATCTACCGGCGGGTGCCCATGCGCGACAGCGCCTCCCAGCGGGTGATGGAGGAGGGCGTCCCCCGGGTGCTGTCCGCCGACGAGTTCCCCGAGTTCATCCGCGAGGGCCTCAAGCGCGCCAGCCGCACCACCCTGGCCGTGGTGCCACTCAAGGCGCGCTCGCGCATGGTGGGCACGCTCGTCGTCACCTTCCAGCAACACCGCATCCTGTCCTCCCTGGAGCTGGAGACCATCCAGGCCATGGGCTCCCACTTCGCCGCCGCCATCGAGTCCCACCGCCTCCTCCAGGAGGTGCGCGGACGCGCCGAGGAGCTCGCCCGCCTCCACACGGAGCTCAAGCACGCCCAGCAGCAACTGGTGGAGCACGAGCGCCTGGCCGCGCTCGGCGCGCTGTCCGCCGTGGTGGCCCACGAGGTGCGCAACCCCCTGGGCGCCATCTTCAACGCCCTGGCCACCCTGCGCCGCTTCGTCGAGCCGTCCGCCGCCGCCGACACCCTGGTGAGCATCCTCGAGGAGGAGGCCAACCGCCTCAACCGCCTGGTGGATGACCTGCTCGACTTCGCCCGCCCCACCTCGCCCCTTCCCCAGCCCGTCCCGCTGCCACACCTGTTGGAGGAGGCCGTGCGCACCGCCACCAGTGGCCAATCCCGCGTGCGCGTGGAGTGGGCCCTCGCGCCCGACGTGCCGCCCGTGCCCGTGGACGAGCGCATGATGCGGCAGGCCTTCCTCAACCTCGCCCTCAACGCCGTGCAGGCCATGCCGCAGGGCGGCACGCTGCGCGTCGCCGCGCGCCGCTCCACCGACCACCCCGGCGCCATCGTCGAGTTCACCGACACCGGCACCGGCATCCCCCAGGAGCTGCGCGCCCGCCTCTTCGAGCCCTTCTTCACCACCAAGGCCACCGGCACCGGCCTGGGCCTCGCCATCGTCAAGCGCACCCTGGATGCTCACGGGGGGCAGATCCGCATCGAATCGCCCCTCGGCGGCGGCACCACCGTCCGGCTGATACTTCCGCTCGCCCACGAGCCCTCCCCCGCGCAGCTGGGGTAGCAGAGGGGGAGGGGAAGAGAAGGCTCGGACTCCTGCTCGCCCACCGGAAGTTTGTCTTTCTTTGTCCGCTAGCGCACTTTTCGCCGCTCCGCTGAAATCACTTTCAATCCTTTATCAAGGAATCCTCTGGCCCCTCCCTGGCCTTCGGGAATCAAGAGGAGTAGAAAGAGCCCCCCCAGGCATCCGTTATGCCGCTCGGCGTGGCCGGCGCCCTGTCGCGGCCTGGGAGCAATTCATCTCCAAGGTGCCGGACCACCGAGACCCGATCCCGTACCCCGGGAGGTATCGTGATGCGTCGTCTGCTCGCAGGTAGTGTCGTGGTGTCTGCACTGGCGCTGGCGGGAACCGCCCAGGCCGAAGGAGAGTGTGGCTGGACGTCCGCGGGTTGGAACGCGCCCAATGGCGCGGTCGTCTTCGACCGGGGCCCCGGCCCCATCCGTGACGTGCTGGACGCGATCGGCGAGTACCGCACCCACTCGATGCTCTCGCATGGTCCGGGCGGCACCGTGTCTCACGCCACCATGCAGACCCCGACCCAGGCCAGCTGGCCCGGCGTGTGTACCAAGCCCATCACCCCCACCGACCTCCAATACGGCTACCCCGGCCTCGAGCAGGTCAACCAGGGCGGCATCTACATGTACATGTATGGGAACAGCTCCGCCAGCAGCCAGTGGACCGGCTGGCAGCAGGGCGACCCCAGCCACGCGGCCATCATCGCGGACTCCCTCTGGTACAACCACCCGTTCGTCAGCGACATCTCCCGCCACGAC
Organism: Archangium lipolyticum; assembly: GCF_024623785.1. Taxonomy (NCBI): domain Bacteria; kingdom Pseudomonadati; phylum Myxococcota; class Myxococcia; order Myxococcales; family Archangiaceae; genus Archangium; species Archangium lipolyticum. Next base: position 58,077 of record NZ_JANKBZ010000027.1, on the reverse strand, counting down.
CCGGGCCAGTACATCGACCGGCCGGTACGCAACAGCTACCGCGTCAACTACTCGCTCTTCCAGTACCGCGACCTGCAGACCGCCCACGAGATTCCGGGCAACGCGGACAACAATGGCATGGTCTGCTCCACCTTCCTGGCCTACGCCCACAACTACGCGGGCCGGGGCCTGGTGACGCCGCACACCTACTCGCACGAGCAGATCGCCAACGCCGCCAACTCGCTCTACACGGGCGTCTACAACCAGTGCAAACAGTCGCTCGGCTGGTTCACCAACGCGCTCCTCACCGTGGCCTGCCCCTTCTACAACGTGTGCGGCAACGCCGGTAACCAGGTGGCCAACTGCATGTCCGCCAACCGCTGCGACACCTCCGACGCCAGGCACTGGAAGGCCGTGCGCGACGACGGCAACACCACCGCCACCTCCATCAGCCCGGATCGCATCGGCGGCTGGGGTGTTCACCCAATGAACAACACCATCTGGGGCCCCGACTACTCACACCAGCTCCAGTGGAACTCGGGCGGTAACGTCTACGGCTGCTGGCAGTAACCCCACCCTTCGTCGTCCCTCCCGGAGAGGAGCCCACCCCGATGACCTCCACCCCCGAGAACCGCTCCCAACGGCCCTGGCGCTGGATGCTGACCCTGGTCCTCCTCCTCGGAGTGGCCGCGGGCTGGCTCCTCTCCCGGCAACAACCCGCGCCGGAGGCCTCCTCGCCCCAGGCGAGGACGCGCCCCCAGGCTCCCGGCGAGGACGCTCCCCCAGCGCTGGCCGCCGCGCCCACGCCCCCGGCCGCCCAGCCCGCCGGGGGCTCCGAGCCCGCTCCGCCCATCATCGATGAGATCCTCGTGGAGAAGCCGGAGGTGTGCTCGGGCGAGGACAACCTCATCACCATCCGCGCCCATACGCCGGATGGCAACGACGCCCATCTGCACTACACCGTGGGCGATGGCACCGGACAGCGCATCCCCCTGCGAGTCTGGCGCAACGACGCGGACGGCTCGTACGAGCTTCCCAAGGTGACCGTGTTCACCAAGAACAACGTCTCCGTCACCGTGCCCGTCCCTCCGTACAAGGTGAAGGACTGCGAGCCCGAGCGCCTCGTCCACGTCCTGTCGCGCCGCATGCCCAACGCCGAGGACGACTTCGAGTTCTTCGCCAGGCTCCTCGACCGGCCCGTCAAACCCGGCCAGCCCGCCCCCAAGCCCTTCGTCCCCGTGCGCTACGTGTGGTCCTTCGACGACTCGGCCACCGAGACGACCACCAGTCCTGTCGTCGCCCATACCCTGCTGGGCAGCAACGGCGCCGATTCCATGTACACGCAGCACCTCATCCGCGTGGACGTCTTCGACGCCTCCGGCCACAAGGTGACCGGCCGCTCCTCCCTCCAGCTGCTCAACACCTCCTTCGAGAACTTCGACAAGAAGGGCATCGTCACCCTGCTCGCCGCCGGCACCCCGCGCTTCCCCGTGCTCGACCCGGACGGCGTCGTCCGCCAGACCTTCCGCCTCTACCACCGCTTCCGCGGCCCCGTCCGCCTCACCAAGGTCACCACCATCCGCGCCTTCCGCGGCACCGACGAGGGCCCCCCTCCCCCGGAACAGGTGGATGTCGCCTCCCTCCCCATCTCCGAGGTTCCCGAAGGCCAGGGCTCCGAGGTGAAGGTCTCCTTCGACACCAACGCCGAGCCCGAGGTCTTCGCCATCACCTACTCGCTGGAAGGTCTCAGCGCCGATGGCCACCCCGCTCGCGGCACCTTCTCCGTCATGCGGCCCCCTCCCAAGCCCACCAAGGAGAACAGCACCCGCATCTCCGACCCCGCCCTCCTCGCCAAGGTCAAACGCGCTCGCGAGCTCCTCAAGCAGGAGTACGTCACCGACGAGGACATCCTCCGCCTCGACCGCGAGGGGAAGTTCGCCGATTTGAAGATCGACTCTTCCCAGAACCCCTCCAGTACCGTCGCTCCCGCCAGTGGCACTTCCACCGGACGGCTGCGCGGCTCGGGCTCGGGACGGTAGCTCGCGGTACCCGCTCGGAGACGGAGACCCTCACCCCGACCCTCTCCCAGAGGGAGAGGGAGGAGTTGGGGAGGGTGGGGGTGGTGGCGCTCCTCGGGGGAAAACGACATGCTCTCCCTCATCCCTAGGAGGTAGAGCATGTCCCTCTTCGATGCCGTCCTGGCCGGTGACCTGGCCCGCGTACAGGTGCTCCTCGATGGTGGCGCCGACCCCAACCCCTTCGACCCCGAAGGCCGTACGCCCCTCATGCTCGCCGCGGAGCACGGCAGCGAGGACCTCGTCCGCACCCTCCTCGCCGGTGGCGCCGACCCCATCCTCACCGACCGCGTCGGCGAGACCGCTCTCGGCAAGGCCGCCGCTCACGGCCACGGCCGCGTCGCCGCCATCCTCTACCCCCTCGCCTCCGAGGACGAACAGCTCATGGCTCGCGCCCTCCTCAAGGTGGGCACCGACTTCTTCAACCTCCCCGCTCAACCCGCTCCGCCCCCCGACGAGTTCCGCCGGAAGCTCGCCTCCGCCAGCGCCTATATCGCCGGCAAGCTCGGCGACGACGCCCCCTCCCAACGCCTCGAGCGCCTGCACCGCGCCGAGAAGAACTCCAAGAAGTCTTGAGAACACCACCACCGGTTTTTCTTGAAATCGGCCCCGTGTGTCCGGTTTCCAGCGGCCCATCCGCTCACCGCTGAACATCTCCCCCCGCCGCTTTCCGGCGTGTCGCTCCACTCCGTGTCACCATCCCGCCACGTTGGTGCGGCCCTGTGGGCCGCATGGTGCCAGTCGCCCCTCCTGTGGGGGGACCTCGTTCACCAGGGGGACATGCATGCTGATGACGGATGAGCGCGTGGTGTTCGGCAACGCCTTCCATGGCGTCTTCCAGATTGCTCTCAACGGAAAGCTCTCCACTGCCGCCAGGAGCGCGCTCGGCCGCATGGGGCTGCACATCGACCGGCAGCCCCTCTCCTTCTACCCCCTGTCCGTCTGGCGCCCCTCGCTCGACATCATCGTCCGCGACCTCTTCCCCAACCTGCCTCTCGAGGAGGCCTACCGCCTGCTCGGCCAGAAGATGGTGCTCGACGTCAGCGAGACCGTGCTCGGCCGCGGTGCGCTCGCGCTCGGCCGCGCCCTCGGGCCCCGCCGCCTCCTGATGCGGATGAACCACAACTTCCGCAACATCGACAACTACGTGCAGATGCAGCTCACCGAGCTGGCTCCCACTCGGTACGAGGTGTTCATCAACGAGACGCTCGGCGTCCCCTCCTACTACCAGGGCCTCCTCGAGGCCGCCCTCGGCTCCTCCGGCGCCCGTGAGCCCCATGTCCAGCGCGTCCGCACCGACGGCACCAGTTGCACGTACCGCGTCGAGTGGCTCTCCTGAGCCACTGAGCCACGGTGTGGAGCCAGGTACCCTCACCCCGACCCTCTCCCGGAGGGAGAGGGAGGTATTGGCTCAGTGGCGCAGGAAGGACATGGCGCTCTGTAGCACCCCCCTCCAACCAGAGAGCCGCATGCCCTCGTGCTCCTGCCGCACCAGCGTCCAGCACCCCTCCTTCGGGTCCGCGATGACCTCGTGCCTCGAGCCCGCCGGCGCGCTGCCCCAGTCTCCTTCCTCCAGGAAGCGCCCCCGGTCCCACGCGCCTCCCGCCACCACCATCCCCTCCTCCTCCTTCTGGTGCTCGTGCCTCGGGAAACGCGCCCCCGGGTTCATGTGCACCAGGAAGAGCCCACTTCTTCCCGGCCCGTCCCTTCGCAGCAGCGCGATCCGGCAGCCACCACCCGGTACCCGGTGCCAATGCCAGCGCTCCGGCGGCGGTAGCTCCGCCAGCAGCACCGGTGGCAGCGGCAGCCCCTCCACGCGCCTCGGCTGCGCGTGTCGGCCCGCCTCCGCCCAGATGCGCTCGAAGAGGTCCGACGGCACGGGCTCCTCCGGCACGGCCCCCAGCAGCGCGCCTCCAGGCTCGCCCAGGCGCCCCACCTCCCGCGCGCACCGGGAGCAGAAGGACATGTGCGTCTCCACCAGCAGGCGCATGGGCACGTCCACGGCCCCCGTGGCGTAGGCCAGGAGCCGCTCGGATGGAGGATGGTTCGCGGGTTTCATCGCTTCACTCCGTCAGCAGGGCGCGCAGGTGCCGCAGGGCCATCCGGACGCGGGACTTGAATGTACCCAGCGGCACCGCGAGCGCCACCGCCGCCTCCTCGTGCGTGTAGCCGCCCAGGACCGCCAGCTCGACCGCCTGGCGCTGCTCCGGCCCGAGCCCCTCCAGCGCCTGCTCCAGGCTCATCGCCAGCACCGGGTCCACCTGCACGAGCGCCCGCAGTGGGTTCTCCGCCTCCAGCGGGATGGACGCCTCGCCCGGCGCACTCCGGCGCCACCGGTCCACCAGCTTGTTGCGCGCGATCATGTACATCCACGCCAGGGGCGTTCCCTGCTCGGACCGGTAGCTGGAGGCCTTCAGCCAGATGGCGGTGAAGACCTCCTGCACCACGTCCTCGGCCAGCGCCCGGTCCCTCGTCACGCGCAGCACGTAACCCAGCAACCGGCCCACGTGCCGCTCGTAATAGGACTGGAAGGCCGCCTTGCTGCCTCGGGCGATGGCACCGAGCAACGCCCCGTCCTCCTCCATGGCTCCCACTCCTCCGGACGCACGCGCGGCGCGCGCCATCCGGGTTCATCCAGAGGCCATACGGAGAACACGGTGGGGTTGGATGAGTCGGGCCCGCACGGGGAGGCCGCCTGCACGGGCCTCCCTCGGGGAGCGGACGGCCTAGTCGTTGAAGCGGCCGGCGCGCGCCTCCTCGAAGGGTACCCGGTGCTTCATGTACGTGCCCTGGAAGTTGTGGTTGGCCGCGAGGTTGAGGCCGCCGTCGCCGAAGCGGTGCACCACCGCGCCCTTGCCCGCGTCCTTCAGGAAGCCCACCGGATCGAAGCTGCCGCCCAGGCCCGTGAGCGTGGGCACCACGTCCCGGTTGTTCACGTAGTGCACGTAGTTGGGCCCGTCCGGGTACTTCGTCGAGGCCGCCCCGAACGTCTCCACGTTCAGCTTGCTCATCAGCTTCTGCGTGTCCGCCTTGGACAACCCATCTTCGATGCGCAGCCTGCGCTCCACGTCGAAGAGCGCCCGCGCCGTGATGAGGCCTCCCTGGCTGTAGCCCATCAGGTGCACGTCACGGCCCGCCTTCAGCTCCGAGTAGACGGCGTCCGCCAGCGTGTCCACCGCCGGGTTGCGGCCCTTGTCCAGCTTGTCCTTCACGCACTGGGCCAGGTCCGAGATGACCCCCTCGGTGGAGTTGTGGATGCCGATGGCCTTGGCGTTCGCCTTGTCGGCGATGGCCTGGAGGTCGCTGGACTGCGACTCCTTCGGCGTCAGGATGCCGTTGACGTAGATGATGCTCTTCGACGGGTTGGGGTTGTTGCGCGGCGTGACGCCCGGAATCTGGCTCAGCGGCGTGCCCGGCGGGAACGTCTGCCCGTTGGCCCCCACGAACTGGCCGTCATGCACCTTGTCCGACGGCTTGCTCCCACCGCCCAGCAGGTTCGCCGTCTGGCGCGCCGGAGCGGACTCGAAGGCATCCGCCCCCTGCTTCGCCACCTTGGCGTTCGGAACCACCGTGTTCTTCACGGTGTTGGCCGCCGTGCCAACGGGCTGCTGCGTCTTGTCGAGGCTCGGGCGCGTGCCCTGCGTCGCCTGGGGCAGGGTCTTGCGGTTGCGGTCGATGGTGCTCATGGGGGGCTCCTGCTTTTCAGAGAAAGTACCGTTGGTTCATTTTCTCATGGAGCAGTGCGGAAGTTGCGTACCCCCCCGCACTTTTTCGGGCACCCACTCGACCCGGTGCGTTCCCCACCGCCTCCAAAGGGATGCCGGAAGTCACCCAGGTCGACTCATGGACCCCATGGGTCCATTCACACACCCCAGGAAGGTATCCATGAGCGCCAAGCGTCTGCTGTCGTCGGCGGTGCGGCGCCACCGAGACCTGTACCGGCGTCAGCGGCAGCAACCAGAAGTCCTGCCACAGGAAGGAGAGACCCTCACCCCAGCCCTCTCCCAGGGGGAGAGGGAGCACCCCCGGGCTCGCGGATGTTGACCCGATACCATCACGCGAGAGGTTTCAGCGGCCGGGCGAGCAATCGCCCCTCCCCCAGGTAGGGGACGGCCCCTCCTCTGGCTGCCTGTCGCACCTTGGCTGTTGCGGGTGGCATCCCCACCTTCATCGAGCCTCACCCGTCCCTCGGTCCACTTCACGGACGGAAGGAGAGCGACAATGGAACGCAGCCCACCGACCAGCTTGCAGGCGATGGACGCTGCTCTCTCAGCCGAGCCAGACGCATCCGTCCCTCCTCGTTCCCTCTCCTTGAAACAGTTCATCCTCCGACTCAGGGAGGCCTCCCGCCGCGGTGGCCCCGAGGCCATCGAGCAGCTGCTCCGGGATGGAAGCCTGCACCGGCGCGCCGTCGAACCCTTCGCCCTGCTGCGCGACGGGAAGTACACGCGCACGCTCGTCTACCGGGATGAAGACCTCGAGGTGCTGGTGCTGGGTTGGGGCCGCAATGCGCGAGCACCCATCCACGGGCATGACGGCCAGGAGTGTTTCCTGATGACCGTTGCCGGAGAGCTGGAGGTGGCCGACTACCGGCTGGTGGCTGGCGGCCAGGAGCCCGGCTACGCGCTCGTCGAACGCATCGGCCCGCGCCGCACGCTGCTGCCCGGCGCCATGGACCACCGCAGTCCCGAGGAGGAGCTGCATTCCGTGCGCACGGGTGCTCGCAGCGGCTTCGCCATCTCCCTGCACATCTACTCGCGCCCCATCGACTCCTGCCTCATCTATGACCCGCGCCGTTCCAGTTGCGAGCTGCGCCAACTCCATTACGACCGTGTGATGCGCCTCGCCGACCCGCCCACCCCGCCCCCCTCTCCGCGCGCATCGTCCAGGCCCCGGCCCGGGCGCCTGGCGCGCGTCTGGCGTGCCCTCTTCCGTCGCGTGCAGGAAGTGAAGGAGACGGTCAGGGAGACCCTCGTCCCCGCCCGCGTGACCGAGCACTCGGCGAAGATCGCCATCAAGCGCGTGGAGCACCGCTACGCCAACAAGGTGGTGGCGCTCCGGGACGTCAACCTCAACATCCGCTCCGGTGAGTTCGTCTGTCTCCTGGGGCCCTCCGGCTGCGGCAAGTCCACCCTGCTCTACGCCCTGGCGGGCCACCTCGCCCCCACCGGCGGGCAGGTCCGCATCGACGGCAGGCCCATCAACGGCCCCGGGCCGGAGCGGCTCCTCATGTTCCAGGAGGCGGCCCTCTTCCCCTGGCTCACCGTGCGGCAGAACATCGAGTTCGTGCTCGCCGCCCGCGGCCTCTCCAAGAAGGAGCGCGCCGAGCGCGCCAACCGCTACATCCAGTACGTCCAGCTCTCCGGCTTCGAGAACTCGCTGCCCCATGAGCTGTCGGGTGGAATGAAGATGCGCACCGCGCTCGCCCGCGCGCTGGCGGTGGACTCGCCCGTGCTGCTCATGGACGAGCCCTTCGGCTCGCTGGACGCGCAGACGCGCCTGCACATGCACGAGCTGCTGCAGCGCGTGTGGATGGAGACGCACAAGACGATCGTCTTCGTCACCCATGACGTCACCGAGGCGCTGATGCTGGCCAACCGCGTGGTGGTGATGGCGCCCCGGCCCGGCCGCATCGTGAGGGACCTCGAGGTGCGGATGCCCATGCCGCGAGGCCCCGATGACGTGGAGCTGGTGGGAATGGCGCGGCAGATCCGCGCGATGCTCCACGAGAGCGAATCCATGGGCGAGGCCGGGCCGGGTGCCCGGAAGGAACGAGGGACGCACGATGAAGGCCGTGAAGGCGTGGCACCTGGGCCAGAAGCTGCTGTTCTTCGCCGGGCTCCTGGGAGTGTGGGAACTGCTGGCCCGGTTCGGCCCGTGGCCACACCACCTCTTCCCGGGCCCGAGGGCAGTCACTGAGAGCCTCGTCGCCATGGCGCTCGACGGCCGGTTGTGGGACGGCATCTCGCGCTCCATGGCCCGGCTCGCGCAGGGCTACGCCATCTCGGTGCTCATCGGCGTGCCGCTCGGCATCCTCCTGGGACGCGTGCGCACCCTGAGGCGGGCACTGCGGCCGCTGGTGGTGGGCCTTCAGGCACTGCCGTCCATCTGCTGGCTGCCCCTGGCCCTGCTGTGGTTCGGCCTCACCGAGACGTCCATCATCTTCGTGGTGGTGATGGGCTCGGTGCTGGCCATCGCCATCGCCGTGGAGGACGGCGTGATGAACGTGGACCCGCTGCTCCTGCGCGTGTCCTCCACGTACGGCGTCCGCGGGGCACGCTTCTATGGAGGCGTGCTGCTGCCCGCGGCGCTGCCGGGCATCGTCACCGGGCTCAAGCTGGGCTGGAGCTTCGCCTGGAGGGCCCTCATGGCCGGCGAGCTGCTGTATGTGTCCGGTGGCCTCGGCCAGCTGCTCACCATGGGCCGCGAGCTGATGGAGATTCCCCAGGTGATGGCGGTGATGGTATGCATCATCCTCGTGGGCACCCTCATCGACCGCGTCCTCTTCCAATCGGTGGAGACGCGCGTGCGGCGCCGTTGGGGACTGGCCGCCAGCTGACAGAGCACTCGTACCCAGGTCCATGTGCGGCGGGTCCCGACCCGCCCCACCCTCGGCACATATGCGTATTGGATTCCTCGTCGCGAGTCTCGCCGCTCTCTGTGTATCGGTCGCCGGCTGCAAGAAGGAGCTGTCGAAGGAAGAGGCGGCGAAGCGGGCCGCCGAGCAGCCGCTCCGGGTCGGCTTCTTCCCCAACATCACCCACGCCCAGGCGTTGGTGGGCAACGGCTCGGGCGCGTTCAAGCAGGCCGTGCCCAACATCGAGCTGAAGATGTTCAACGCGGGACCCGCCGCCATGGAGGCGCTCTCCTCCGGCTCGCTCGATGCCTCGTACGTGGGCACGGGGCCGGCCATCAACACCTTCCTCAAGGCAGGGCGCGAGCTGCGCATCATCGCGGTGGCCGTGGATGGCGGCGCGGTGCTGGTGACGAAGACGGCGCGCACTCCCGCGGAGCTCAAGGGCAAGACGCTGGCCAGCCCGCAGCTGGGCAACACCCAGGACATCGCCCTGCGGCACTGGCTGGGCCAGCAGGGACTCAAGGTGGGGCAGGACGTCACCGTCACCCCCCTGTCCAACCCGGACATCCTCGGCCTCTTCCTCAACGGTAAAATCGAAGGAGCCTGGGTGCCCGAGCCCTGGGGCGCGCGCATGGTGGCCGAGGGCGGTGGCCACATCCTCGTGAACGAGCGCGACCTGTGGCCCAACAAGCGCTTCCACACCACCGTGCTCGTCACCACGCGCAAGGTGCTGGAGGAGCGGCGCGAGCAGCTCAAACAACTGCTGCGCGCCCACGCGGCCCTCACCCAGCAGTGGCAGCAACAGCCCGAGGCCTTCGTCTCGCGCGTCAACGAGGCCTTCGGCAAGGTGACCGGACATCCCATCTCCGAGCCCATCCTGAAGGACTCCTTCAGCCGCCTGGAGCCCGCGCAGGACGCGATGCCCGAGCAGCTCGAGCAGGTAGCCAGGCACGCGCAACAGCTCGGCTTCATCCCCAGCTCGGACCTGTCGGGCCTGGTGGACACCTCCCTCCTGCGCGAGGTCATGCAGCAGGACGCGAAGCCCTAGTCAGCGACAAGGAAGGCACTTGCCCGACGGGTAGGTGGGCATCCGAGCGTCGCCCCGGGTGAGACGGCACCTCATGGCGTCCGATGACCCGGGAGCCGCACGGGCGGCGCCTCGGCATGGGTGTGATCGCGACATGGCCTCGGGCTTGCTCCTCGTCCACCCGAGGAGTCCCGATCCATGCCGCCTGGCACCTACATCCACTTCGATGACTCGCTGTGGCCCCTGCTCATCGTCCAGTACGCGGGCACCCCGACGAACGAGCAGTTCGCGGAGTCACTCGTGCGAAGGACGCGCTACCTGGACCGGGGGCCGCATGTCACCGTCCTCGACTTGAGCGGGTCGCCCAACCCCGGTCCGCCCGAGCAGCGCCACATGCAGGTGGAATGGTTGAGGTGCAACGAGGCACGGCTGAGGGAGCTGTCGCTGGGCGTGGCCTTCGTCACCGACTCCGCCGTGATGAAGCTGCTGCTGAGCGTCATCCAGCACCTCAAGCCCCTCCCCACGCCCTACGTCACCTTCAAGCACCTCGCCGAGGCGGTGACGTGGGGCGCGGAGCGCCTGGAGCGCTCCGGGCTCGCCACCGAGGCCCGGCACGCCCGCGAACATGCCGGCCCGCTCGCGCCCGCGGGCAGACGCTCCGCCTAGTTCGGCTCCTCGGAGGGTGGAGGCTCAGCGCAGCTTCGGCGGGACGCCGTAGATCTCCTCCACGTCCTCGTGGTTGAAGAGCCCCATCGCCTCACGCTGCACGATCAACGTCCACTTCCGATACTCGGCATCCCGCCGCTTCTCCTCGTACTCCGCGAGCCGCTTGTCTCGCACCTCGCCAGGCGCCAGCGCCATCACCTGCTCCCCCAGTTGTCTCAGCTCGGTGAGCTGGCGATCCAACCGGTGTCCCAGCGCCTTGAGGCTGTTCGCAGCCTCGGCCTTCAGTGCGACTTCAATGGCGAGCGCTCCACCTATGGGTGCTTTGCCCGGCATATGTCTCCACCTCGGTGCGTGACTTCCGCGGGGAAGATACGAGCCCTTCCCCCCGCAGGCTTGAACGGACGCGACACGCGATGCATCGCCCTGATGGGAACGAGGAGCGCGGGCCTCCGCTACGCCGTGGCGCGTACAGGCCCCGTGGACTCCACCCGCATCCGTAGCGACCTGGGGCCTCGGATGGAGAAGTGGTCCGTGAGCTCCACCTGCTCGCGCTGGCCCGGAGCGAAGGAGAACCGGCGCCCCGGTGTGAGCAGTTCCTCCAGCGCCACCTTCGCCTCCAGCCGCGCCAGCGGCGCTCCCAGGCAGAAGTGGATGCCGTGGCCGAAGGAGACCATCCCCTGCGCGTTGCGCGTCACGTCGAAGCGCTCCGGGTCCGTGTACCTCCGTGGATCGCGGTTGGCGGAACCGAGCAGCGCCATGACGTTCGAGCCCGCGGGGATGCGCGTGCCGGCGATCTCCACGTCCTGGGTGACGAACCGGGTGATGGACTGCACGGGCGAGTCGTACCGGAGCATCTCCTCCACCGCGTTCGGAATCAGCGCCGGCTCCGCCGCGAGCCGCTCCAGCTGCTCCGGGTGCGACAGCAGCGCGCGCATGCCGTTGCCGAGCAGGTTGGTGGTGGTCTCGTTCCCGGCCACCAGCAGCAGCCGGCAGAAGTCGATGGCGGTCTCCGCGGTGAGCATGCCCTCCTTCTCATCGTTCTCCAGCATCGCGCTGATGAGATCTTCCCGCGGCTCCTTACGGCGCGCTTCGATCGCCCCCGCCAGGTAGTCCCGCAGCTCCCGGACTCCCGGCTCGACGAGGGCCGGGTCTCCCCCCTTGAGCAACACGGTGGTGGAGGCGACGGTGTCGTCGGACCAGCGCTTGAAGTCATGCCGCCGCTCCGGCTCCACCCCGAGCATCTCCGCGATGACGATGATGGGCAGCGGCTCGGCCAGCGCCTTCATCAGGTCGAACTCGCCCGACTCCGGCAGATGGGAGATCAGCTCACGGGAGATCCGCCGGATGCGCGGCTCCATGTCCGCGATGCGCCGGGGTGTGAAGGCGCGGCTGATCAGATTCCGCAGCCGCGTGTGGATCGGCGGATCCGTGGTGAGCAGACTGCCCCTGCGCAGGGTGCCCACGAGGGTCGGCGCCACCGACTCGACCGCGGCGTATTGCTCCTCGCGCACCAGCGACCGCTTGGACGAGAAGGGCGTGGGGTTCTTCGTGACGAAGAGGACGTCCTCGTAGCGGCTGACGAGATGCACCCCGAGCGGCGCGTTCCAATGGACGGGCGCGGTCTCCCGGAGGACCTCGTAATAGGGATAGGGATTGGCCCGGACCACGGGCGACAACGGATTGAAGTCACTGGGTTGCACTGCTCGCTCCTCCTACGAACCGAACCTCGGGTGCGCCGCGTCATGAGGACGGGTTCACGGCGTGACCTCAACCTCACTCGCTGAATATAGATTCAGCACGAGGGCGGAACAACGCGAAGGAGCCTGCTCGAGGGTGAAGACCTTCAGGAATTACACAGGTTTGCCCGAGGAGCTCATCGCCGCTCTTGACCCGGGCCGGGACACACATTACCCACCCCGAACGCACATCCCATCAGCGCAATCCAAACTACACCGATTTAACACGAATTCTTTGACTGTACTGGCATTTCCTGTACTCTTCGTTTTCAGATACTTCCCTGGAGGTCCGCCATGAACCCGCTACAGACGCAGACCCAGAAGAAGCTCGTGCTGAACAAGGAGACCCTGCGCAACCTCCAGGGCTCCGAGACGAAGTCCAAGAAGGACGAGCGGGTAATGAACTCCGACCTGTACACCCGCACCTGCACGCGCGCCTGCGACTGAGGCCGCACCGGTCATCCTCATGAGAGGCCGGGGTAGAGCCCTTCCCTAGCGGCGCCCCCGACCTCACACGAACGGCGTAGCCCGGATGAAGCCCCCGCCGACGACACGCTGGCGCCCCCTGCTGGTGGGTGACACGGCCGCGCGGGCCTGGGCCGCCATCGACTCCATCGCCGAGCAACTGCGCGCGCTGCCCCTCGGGCAGGATGCGTCCCTGGCCAATGGCCACGCGGGACAAGCCGTCTTCTTCGCCCACCTCGACACGTCGCGCCCGGGACAGGGCCACGCGGCCCACGCGGCGGCGCTGCTCGACGCGGCCACCACCGCCGTCGCGGAGACGCCCATGGAGCCCTCGCTCTACGAGGGCTTCACCGGTGTGGCCTGGGCCCTCGAATCCTTGCGGCCACGAGGCGAGGACCCGAGCGGCGACCTCGACGCCGCGCTGCTGGAGCTGCTCGGCCAGGCTCCCTGGGACAGCGCGTACGACCTGGTGGAGGGACTGGTGGGGCTGGGCGTGTACGCGCTGGAGCGGCTGGCGCGGCCCTCGGGAGCCCCGCTGGTGGAGCGCGTGGTGGAGCGGCTGGGCGAGCTCGCGCGGCCCCTTGGCCCGGGGCTGACGTGGTGGACGTCGCCCGAGTGGATGCGGCCAGGACTGCGCGCCCACCACCCGGACGGCTGGTTCAATCTGGGCGTGGCGCACGGCGTGCCCGGCGTGGTGGGCGTGCTGGGAGCGGCCTGCGCGCACGGCGTCGCGGTGGAGAGAGCCCGGCCCCTGCTGGAGGGCGCGGTGCGCTGGCTGCTCGCGCAGGAGGACACCCGCGACGAGGGCGGCTTCCCTTCCTGGATGGAGCCGGGCGGCGGACGGGGGCCGGTGGCGCGCACGGCGTGGTGCTATGGAGACCCGGGAGTGGCCGCGGTGCTGCTGGCGGTGGCGAGGGCCCTGGGCGTACCGGAGTGGGAGGCGCGCGCGCTGGCCATCGCGAGGCGGGCGGCGGCGCGCCGGCCGGAGAGGACACGGGTGGCGGACGCGGGCCTGTGCCACGGAGCGGCGGGCCTGGGACACCTGCTCCACCGGGTGGCCCACACCACGGGTGACGAGGCCCTGGCCGGAGCGGCGCGGGCGTGGTTCGAGCGCGCGCTGGAGCTGCGACGGCCCGTGCACGAGGACGGCCCGGGGCTCCTGACGGGCGTGACGGGGACGGGGCTCGCCCTGCTCGCGGCGGTGGGCGAAGAGGAGCCCGGGTGGGACAAGGTGCTGCTCGCCTCGCTGCCCGGCCCTCCGGCGTAGCATGGAGACATGGGAGAACGACCAGGCGTGCGGCCCGCGGGATTCTTCGTGCTGCGCACGCCGCTGCTGCCTCATGACGCGCTGAGGGAGTGGAGCGCGGAAGCCGGAGGCTCCGGAGCGCCCGCGGGGGATGACGCGGCGCTGGAGGCGGCACTCGCGGCGGATCGGCGGCGCACGCGCGAGCGGCTGCGCGAGGTGGTGACGCGGCCCGAGGTGCGCGAGGCCCTCTTCCTGGCCTCGCCCTCGCTGGAGGAGAGCCTCGGCGTCTGGTGGGAGGAGCCCGAGAGCGAGCGCGGACAGAAGGTGGAGCGGACGCTGGTACGCTACCTGTCTCGCATGGCGGGGAGGGCCACGCCCTTCGGGCTCTTCGCGGGCTGCGCGCTGGGCGAGCTGGGCGCCCGGACACGCCTGGTGCTGGGGCCGCTGGCGGGAGCGCGGCGGCACACCCGGCTGGACATGGACTACCTCTTCTCCCTCACGGAGACGCTGGCCGCGCGGCCGGAGTGGCGCGGGGGGCTGCGCTTCCGGCCCAACTCCAGCCTGTACCGGGTGGCGGGGAGGCTGCGGTACGCGGAGGCGCGGCGGGAGGGCGGCACGCGCGGCTACCACCTGGTGGCGGTGGAGCCAACGCCCTACCTGGAGGCCACGCTGGCTCGCGCCGCGCGGGGCGCGCGCCTGGAGGAGCTGGCGGCGGCGCTGTGTGAAGCGGACGCCGAGGTGCCACGCGAGGAGGCGCGGGCCTTCGTGGAGGCGCTGGCGGACGCGCAGCTCCTGGTGTCGGAGCTGTCGCCGCCCGTCACCGGGCCGGAGCCCATCCACGAGGTGCTGTCGCAGCTGCGCCAGCTTCCCGGAGGCGGGCCGCTGGTGGAGCGGCTGGAGGAGGCACGCGCGACGCTGGAGTCCCTGGACGGACAGGGCCTGGGCGTGCACCCGAGGCGCTACCGCGAGGTGGCGGAGCGGCTGGAGGCGATGCCGGCCCGGCCCGCGCTGCCGCGTCTCTTCCAGGTGGACCTGATGAGGCCGGCGTCGGAGGCGGTGCTGGGCGAGGCGGTGGTGAAGGAGGTGGTGCGCGGGGTGGAGCTGCTGCGGCGGCTGGTGCCGGCCCGAGGCGGCGGAGAGGCCCTGCGTCGCTTCCGGGACGCCTTCCTGGCGCGCTACGAGGGCCGGGAAGTGCCGCTGGTGGAGGCACTGGACGAGGAGTCGGGCCTTGGCTTCGGGGGCGTGGCGGAGGAAGCCGAGCCGCTGTTGCGTGGACTCGCTTTCCCCGGGCGGGCGGAGGAGAAGCGCTGGAGCGAGCGGCACGCGCACCTGCTGCGGCGCTGGGAGGAGACGCTCTGGACGGGAAGGGGCGAGCTGGCGCTGACGGAGGAGGACGAGCGGGCGCTCGCGGTGGAGTCACCGTTGCCCCTGCCGGATGCCTTCGAGGTGCTGGCCGCGGTGGCGGCGCCCTCGGAGGAGGCGCTCGCCGAGGGCCACTTCCGCCTGCACCTCGCGAGCGTGGGAGGCCCTCCGGGTGCGCGGCTGCTGGGGCGCTTCTGCCACGCGGACGCACGCTTGGAGGAAGCGGTGCGCGAGCACCTGCGGGCGGAGGAAGCCCTGCGCCCGGAAGCGTGCTTCGCGGAGGTGGTGCACCTGCCGGAGGGACGGGTGGGCAACGTGCTACTGCGCCCGGTGCTGCGCGGCCACGAGATTCCGTACCTGGGACGCTCGGGGGCTCCGGAGGAGCGGCAGGTACCGGTGACGGATCTGCGGGTGTCGGTGATGGGAAGCCGGGTGGTGCTGCGCTCGGAGCGGCTGGGGTGCGAGGTGTTGCCAAGGCTGACGACGGCACACCACCACGGAGGAAGGAACCTGGGGCTGTACCGCTTCCTGTGCTCGCTGCAGGGGCAGGGCGTGGCGGGGAGCCTGGGCTGGGAGTGGGGCCCCTTGGAAGACGCGGCCTTCCTGCCCCGGGTGACGGCGGGCCGGCTGGTGTTGTCGCTGGCACGTTGGCGGGTGGAGCCTGCGGAGGTGGAGCGGCTGGCCGGGCTGCGCGGAGCGGCGCGGCACCGCGAGGTGCGAAGCTGGCGCGAGCGGCGAGGGATTCCGCGGCACGTGGGGCTGTCGGAGGGAGACAACGTGCTCCCGCTGGACCTGGAGGGGGAGCTCTGGGTGGACACCTTCCTACAGCTCGCGAAGGGGCAGGAGACGGTGACGCTGGTGGAGCCCTTCCCTGGTGGACACGAGCTGTGCGTGAGCGGTCCCGAGGGCCGGTACGTGCACGAGCTGGTGCTGCCCTTTACGCGGGCGCGCCCGGAGACGCCGCGAGCACGAGAGCCCCAGGACTCCCGTCCCACGGAGCCGGCCCGGGTGCGTCGGCGCTTCGCGCCTGGCTCCGAGTGGCTGTACGCGAAGCTGTACGGAGGGAGCGCCACGGCGGACCGGGTGTTGCGCGAGGCGGTGGGACCGCTCGTGCGGGAGGCGATGGGCGCGGGGGCGGCTGACGGGTGGTTCTTCATCCGTTACGACGATCCGGAGCCGCACCTGCGGGTGCGACTGCACGGAGACGCGGGGCGGCTGACGGGAGAGGTGCTGCCAGCGATGGAAGCGCGGATGGAACCGTTGATGGAAGAGGGGCTGCTGTGGCGGGTGCAGCTCGACACGTACGAGCGGGAGGTGGAGCGCTACGGCGGAGATGAAGGTGTACGGCTGGCCGAGCGGCTCTTCCACGCGGACAGCGAGGCGGTGTTGTCCATCCTGGAGGGACTGAACGGGGACGAGGGAGCCGAGACCCGCTGGCTGCTGGCGCTCGAGGGTGTGGCGCGGCTGCTGGAGGACCTGGGCCTGGAGGAGCAGACGAGGCACGGCGTTCTGTCGCGAGCCCGTGAGGAATTGGGACGCGAGATGAGGGTGGAGGCGGACTTCACGCACCAGCTTGGAGCGAGGTACCGCCAGGAGCGGGCGCGCATCGAAGCGGTGCTGCGAGGAAGCGGGACGGAGGACGGACCGTTGTCGGCGGGGCTGGCGGCATTGGGGAAGCGCTCACGGGTGCTCGAGCCCATCACGGCGGAGCTGCGAGGGCGCGCCATGGAAGGCCGTCTGGGAGTGCCGCTGGAGGAGCTGGCCTGGAGCTTCCTGCACATGCACGCGAACCGGCTGCTGCGCTCCTCGGCCCGGAGACAGGAGTTGGTGCTCTATGACTTCCTGCTGCGCCACCACGAATCCCAGAAGGCCCGGCGGCGAATCTGAGGGGCAACGGCACGCGGACTTGAGCAGAACGGCTTCATCTGCGTGGACTGGGAGGCCCCATCCTCTTGTCAGGACTCTTCTCCCGGTGACTTGCCTTGCAACTGCTGATCATCCACCCGCTCCAGTTCATCCAAACTGGGGCGATACAGCAGCGCCCGGTGGTTGAGCTCGCGGAAGTACGCGACGGTGTAGTCCTTGCCGGCAATCGACACGGAGGCGCCATGCGGCGGCTCCGGATGGTTCTTCAACCAGGCGTCCGCCTCTTCACGCGTATCGAAGGAGTAGAGCGGGGGTGGCTGCCCGCCAGAGGCGATGCTCGCCAGATAGTGCTCGAAGGCGTGCAGCTTGCCGATCGAAGCGATGAAATGGATCGCATTGGCGGCGACATCGAGGATCTCCTGGTCTTCTGGCGACGGTGAGTCCTCTCGGGTCCGGTAGATGCAATCCAAGGCCTTTCGAGTCAACTTGTCGATGCTCATGGCGACACTCCAGCGCTCCGGGAGAAGGATGCGCCCGGCCTTGCCTTCGGTATTCGACAGCCGTTCGTACCGTGACAGCTCGACCTCAGCGGCACGCAGCCAGGAATGACGGACCTGACCATCTGGCATCTCCTCGATGACGAGCACGAGGCCTGTCAGTTCCTCGGAAGAACGTGGTGCCAGAGTGGACCGGGTACCGCCACAAGAAGACAGCAAGAAGAGGCTCAGCGCGAAGCAGCCCCACACGACGTACATCTTCATCCGGACCAACGTACTTGGGAGCTCGGCTCGCTTCCAGATTCGCCTGTACCCCCAGCCACTCCACAGGTGCCCGGAAGAGGCACGTCATAGCCTACCGCGTCACGCACGCGGAGAGCGCGCTGAATGGTGGCCCTCCATGTGTCAGGGTCTCTGGCGTTTCCACGTCGGAGCGCCGTATCCATCCCCACGTTTCAGCGCTACCGCGCCTTTCCGCTATACGTGGGAGCCGGGTGCTATAGCCCGAATCCTTACCTCCTCTTGGAGCACACATGACAACCACACGAGGTTCATCCAGGTGCCGTCGCGGCATGTGGATGACGGTCCTGCTGGCAGCGACTGGCTGCGGGGGACAGGCCCCCGGCACGGAACCCGGGCTCATGGGGAAGCTACGAAGCGCGTTGAGCGGCGGCACGCCGGACCTGCGGGTATCCGAGGTCCGCGGACCGAGCAGCGCCGCGCCCGGCAGGCCTTTCTCCGTCACCGTCACCGTGTGCAACGGAGGCACCGAGACGGCCGACATCAACACCGACGTGTTCCTCTCCGAGGACGCGCTCATCCAGACCTCCGACGTGCAGCTCGCGTCCCGTACGGTGAACCTCAAGCCCGATCAGTGCTCCACGCTCGACATGAACGTGGACATGGGCGTGAGCCAGGCGGGGAGCTACCACCTCGGTGCCATCATCGACCCCTTCGGCTACGTGCCCGAGTCCGACGAGACCAACAACACGCTCCTGGGGAACACCCTCGCCATCGACGCGAAGCCGGACCTCGTCCTCACCGCGGTCACCGGGCCCTCCCGGCGCTCTCCCTACACTCCCGACTCCCCCGTCTTCTTCACCGTCTGCAACCAGGGTCAGCCCAGCCCCAGCACGAACGTGGACCTCTTCCTGTCCACGGATACGACCATCAGCCGGGACGATGACCTCTTCTTCGCCAACGTCTGGTTGGACGCGCTCGCCGCGGGCGAGTGCAGGACGCAGAGCGTGCCCACCCACACGCCCCCCGAGGGCATCTTCTACCTGGGTGGCATCGTCGATCCCTTCGACTCCGTGCAGGAGATCCTCGAGAACAACAACGTCCTCGCCGGCCACCGCATGGCCATCGGCTACGGGCCCGATCTCGTCATCACCTCGGTGCAGGCGCCCGCCAGCGCGCGGCCCGGTGAGCCCCTCGGCTTCAGTGCCACCATCTGCAACCAGGGCTTCCAGCCCAGCTTCTTCTCCGAGCTCGCGGTGCGTCTGTCCGACGACGCCACCGTCACCCCGGATGACCTCCTGCTCGGCTCCGTCCCCGTGGGCGACCTCGACTCCGGCATGTGCGCCACCGTCTCCGTGACGGGCCCGGCCACGCCACCCTCCGGCACCTGGTACGTGGGCGCCTTCGCCGATGCCTCCCAGTTCGTCCTGGAGCTGGACGAGGCCAACAACACCTCCGCCCCTCGCGCCATCACCTTCGGCTCCGACGCGGATCTGACCGTGTCCCTGAAGGCCCCCGCCCTCGCGCGCCCCGGTGATTTCTTCCGCTACACCGCCACCGTCTGCAACCAGGGCACCTCGCTCGGCGAGCCGACCACCCTCGACATCCTCCTCTCCTCGGATGCCACCTTCTCCGACGAGGACCTGATCCTCGGCAACGCCCCGGTGCCGCAGCTCGCCGCGGGGGAATGCACGGAGATCTCCCAGGAGACTCCCTCGTACGCCCCGCCGTCCAGCTACTTCCTCGGCGCCCGCGTCGATGGCTCCCACGACGTGCCCGAGCTGCGCGAGGACAACAACACCTCCTCCCCCTCGCCCTTCGTCATTGGCCAGGGCATCGATCTCACCATCACCTCGGTGCGCGCTCCCGCCAGTGCCCTGCCCGGCAGCCACTTCGACGCCACCGTCACCGTGTGCAACCAGGGCTCCGACTTCAGCCCCGGTGCCATGCTCGCCCTGAGGCTGGCGCCTCTCGATGTGGCCACTCCCGTGGAGCTCCCCGCCGGCACCGCCTTCGTGAACGGCCTGGCTCCGGGGGCCTGCGAAAACGTCACCGCGAGCGTCTTCCCTGAGATGCCCATGCCCCTGAGCGGTGCCTGGAAGCTGCTGGCCCTCGCCGACTCGGAGCACCTCGTCCCCGAGCTCATCGAGTCCAACAACTCCGCCTCCAGCAACCGCATCGGCCTCGGCTACTCCGCTGACTTCGTCATCACCTCCGTCAGCGGCCCTACCCGCCTGTCGCCCTACAGCAATCCAGAGACCTTCGCCTTCGTCACCGTGTGCAACCAGGGTGCGAGCAGCGAGGGGACTCACGCCGAGCTGTACCTCTCGCAGGACCCCTCCATCACCCGCGATGACATGATGGCGGGCAACGAGCCCGTGGGTTACCTCGACCCAGGCCAGTGCCGCACCACCAGCGTGCGCATCCACTCGCCTTCCGAGGGCACCTTCTTCCTGGGCGCTCGCGTCGTCCCCTCTCCCCAGGAGCTGTTCACGGATGACAACGTCGCCACGGGCAACCTCGTGGCCATCGGCAACAAGGCCGATCTCGTCGTCACCTCGGTACAGGCGCCCACCAGCATGCGCCCCGGCGAGCAGGTCAGCACCACCGCCACCGTCTGCAACCTGGGCTTCGCTCCCAGCTACTTCTCCCAGGCCGCGGTGTACCTCTCCCAGGACACCACGGTGGACCCCATGCAGGACTTCCTCATTGGCCTGGCGCCCGTGGGTGACCTCGACATGGGCCAGTGCGCCTCCGCCACCGTGACGGGCAGCGCCTACGTCCCGGCCGGCACCTACTTCCTCATCGCCGCCGCGGACGACTCCAACCAGGTGCCCGAGCTGTACGAGGACAACAACCGCTCCGCTCCGCGCGCCCTGTCCATCGGCTCCGGCTCCGACCTGACCGTGTCCCTGCAGGCGCCCGCCGTCGCTCGGCCCGGCGAGCCCCTCACCCTCACCGCCACCGTCTGCAACCAGGGCAACGAGCCCAGCACCCACGCGCCTCTCGACTTCCTCTTCTCCCAGGATGCCACGCTCTCCATCCAGGACCCCCACCTCACCGGGGCTCCCGTGGAGCCGCTCGCTCCCGGTGCCTGCTCGACTCACTCCCAGCAGGTCCACGTCCCGCCCGAGAACGGGTTCCTCGGCGCCATCATCGACGGGCCCGGCTACGTCAACGAGCTGCGCGAGGACAACAACACCTCCGCGGCCTCCGCTCTCGTCACCGGCTTCGGTCCCGACCTCACCATCACCTCGGTGCAGGCGCCCCACAGCGCCCTGCCCGGCAGCCACTTCGACGCCACCATCACCGTGTGCAACCAGGGCTCCGACTTCAGCCCTGGTGCCATGCTCGCCCTGAGGCTGGCGCCTCTCGATGTGGCCACTCCCGTGGAGCTCCCCGCCGGCACCGCCTTCGTGAACAGCCTGGCCCCGGGTGCCTGCGAAAACGTCACCGCGAGTGTCTTCCCTGAGATGCCCATGCCCCTGAGTGGTGCCTGGAAGCTGCTGGCCCTCGTGGACTCGGAGCACCTCGTCCCCGAGCTCATCGAGTCCAACAACTCCGCTTCCAGCAACCGCATCGGCCTCGGCTACTCCGCTGACTTCGTCATCACCTCCGTCAGTGGCCCCACCCGCCTGTCGCCCTACAGCTCTCCGGACACCGTTGCCTTCGTCACCGTCTGCAACCAGGGTGCGAGCAGCGCGGGCGCCGACGCCGAGCTGTTCTTCTCACAGGATGCCTCCATCACCCACGATGACATGCCGGCGGGCAACGAGCCCGTGGGCTACCTCGACCCTGGCCAGTGCCGCACCACCAGCGTGCGCATCCACGCGCCGTCCGAGGGCACCTTCTTCCTGGGCGCCCACGTCCGTCCCGCTCCCCAGGAGATCTTCGTGGATGACAACTCCGTCATCGGCCACCGCGTGACCATCGGCTCCAGGGCCGACCTCGTCGTCACCTCGGTGCAGGCTCCCGCCAGCATCCAGCCCAACGCACCGCTCGACGCCTCGGCCACCGTGTGCAACCAGGGCACCACGCCCAGCTACGGCTCCGACCTCCATGTGCTCCTGTCCCAGGATGCCAACGTGAGCCAGCACGAGGACTTCCGCGCCGGCGTCGTCCACGTCGGAATGCTCGAGGCGAGCCAGTGCACCACGGTCAGCCTGACCGACTCGGTCCCGATTCCCTCGGGCACCTGGTACCTGGCCGCGCTCGCCGATGCCTCCGGCTACGAGCCGGAGCTGGACGAGGACAACAACCTCTCCGCCTCGCGCATCCTGGTCGTGGGCCTGGGTGCGGACCTGACCGTGTCCGTCAGCACGCCCACCAGCGCCCGGCCCGGCATGGGCTTCGACGTCCTCGCCACCGTGTGCAACCAGGGCACCGCCCCCTCCCAGCACTCACACGTTGACGTCTTGCTGTCCTCGGATGACGCCCTCACCCACTCGGACTTCTTCCTCGGTGGGGCTCCGGTGGAGCCGCTCGCCCCGGGGGCGTGCACCTCGCTCTCCGTGACGGCCTCGGCCTCGCAGCCCGAGGGCACCTGGTTCCTCGGCGCCATCGTCGATGGACCCGGCACCCAGCCCGAGCTGCGCGAGGACAACAACGCCTCCACGACCTCCGTCCTCGGCCTCGGCCAGGGACCCGACCTCGTCGTCACCTCGGTGCAGGCGCCCACCGCGAGCCACCCGGACACCACCTTCCCGGCCACGCTCGAGGTGTGCAACAAGGGCACGGAGCCCAGCCCCACCACCCAGGTGGAGCTGAAGCTGGCCGCGCAGGGCCTGGGCTCTCCAGTGGAGCTGCCCGCGGGCATCGCCCCCGTGGGGCCCCTGGCCCCGGGTGCGTGTGAGAGCGTCGCCACGAACGTCTCGTCCGCCGTGCCCGTGGGGACCTGGAAGCTCCTCGCGCGCGTGGACGCCCAACACTTCGTCCCCGAGCTCGTCGAGTCCAACAACTCGGCGTCCAGCCAGCGCATCGGCATCGGATACGCGCCCGACTTCGTCATCACCTCCATCGACGCCCCCGCGCTCATGTCGCCGTCGGAAGGCGCCACCGTCCACGTCACGGTCTGCAACCAGGGCTCCGACTTCGGCGCGGGTGCTCCCGACGTCGGGGTGATGCTCTCGCAGGATGCCTCCATCAGCCGCAACGACATGCACCTCATGAGCGTTCCCGTGAATGACCTGGCGCCCGGCGAGTGCCGGACGGTGGACGCGGCCATCAGCTCGATGCCCGAGGGCACCTTCCACGTGGGCGCCATCCTCACCGTCTGGATGCCCGAACTCTTCCGGGACAACAACACCGCCGTCGGTCCCCGCGTGGCCATCGGTGACAGGGCGGAGCTCGCCGTCACCTCGGTGCAGGCGCCCACCAGTGTCCAGGAGGGCGGCGCGTTCACGAGCGCCGTCAATGTCTGCAACCAGGGCTTCGACATCAGCAACCCCACGAACGTGGAGGTGCGGCTGGCGGGCCAGGGTCCCGAGAGCCTGCTCGTGGGCAACGCGATGGTGCCCGAGCTCGAGCCGGGCCACTGCCAGACGGTCTCCGTGGAGTCCTACGCCAACGTCCCCCTGGGGGCGTACACCCTGGAGGCCGTGGTCGACCCGCACAACCAGGTGTGGGAGCTGCTGGAAGACAACAACCGGAAGACGGGTCACACCATCACGGTGACGAACTAGTCCGGTATCACGCTCCCCGGCGCCCACTTCGCCGGGGAGCGGTGGGTTCTTCACCTCGTTCGAGGGCCCGCCGGTATCGTCCGGCCCTCCGAGGTGAAGAACCATGCAGACGAAGGCCGCTCCCCCCATCACGCATCTTCAGGGCCGGCGTACCCTCCCGCTCATCGAGGCGTACTTCGAGCTCAACCACCTCAAGCAGCTCTACCGGCAGGGGTGGCTGCGCGTCGGCCTCTCCCGGGAGAAGTGCGAGAGCGTCGCCGAACATTCGTTCGGAGTGGCGCTGCTGTGCCTGTTCCTCGCGGACAGCTACTTCCCCGAGGCGGATGCGTCGAAGGTGGTGCGCATCGCGCTGCTGCACGATCTGGGTGAGGCGTACGCCGGAGACATCACGCCGCACGACCCGGTGAGCCGTGAGGAGAAGCTCCAGCGCGAGCGGCAGGCCGTGGAGCGAATCCTGGTCAAGCTGCCGCGAGGAGCCGAGTACCTCGCGCTCTGGGAGGAGTACGAGAACGGCACGTCCTTCGAGGCCCGGCTGGTGCGGCAGGTGGACCGGTTGGAGATGGGGTTGCAAGCCACCATCTACGAGCACCAGGGCGCGGGGGACCTGTCACAGTTCTTCGCCTCGGTGCACAAGGCGCTGGAGACACCCGAGCTGAAGACAGTGCTCGCGGAGTTGGAGAAGCTGCGGCCCGGCGCGCCGGGACAGGGCTGAGACAGCGAGCCCAGGCTGAAACCTGAGAGCGAGCGCTCTCGCCGGTAGGTTCCGGCGGCGGGTTCGATTCCCGCCGCCTCCGCTAGAAGTTGCCCGCTGCCTTCGCCCGAGGCGCAAGCGGGGCCAGACCGTCTACCCGCTCGACCCGGACTACCCGCATCTGCTGGCGTGGTTCGACCGTGTGCGAGAACTGCCGGCGTGGCGCAACAGCGAAGCGGTCTGGTGAGCGCCATCGCGGCGAAAATTCTTCGCGTGCTTGTCGATCTCATCCGTCATCATTCGTCGTCCGGATGCAGGACCCGTTATTCAACTCACCTTTCGACATGGGGACGTCATGAACAAGCAGATCATCTTCAACCTGCCGGTCAAGGACCTGGACAAATCCAAGGCCTTCTTTTCCGCTCTCGGCTTCAGCTTCAATCCACAATTCAGCAACGAGAGCGCGGCGTTCATGGTCATCGCGGATGGCAGCATTCATGCCATGCTGACGACCGAAGCGTTCTTCAAGACCCTCATCGACAAGCCCGTCGTGCAGGCGAAGGAGGCCAACGAGGTCGTCATCTGCCTGAGCTGCGAGAGCCGGGAAGAAGTGGACAGTCTGATCGCCAAGGCCGTCGCCGCTGGCGGCCGTACTCCGCATCCGCCCGAGGACCACGGCTTCATGTATGACCAGGGCTTCGAGGACCTCGACGGCCACCTGTGGAACCTGGTCTGGACGGCGCCGCAGGCCTGATGCGGCCGGCCTTTTCCAGCACCCGCGCCGAGCCGATGTTGCGCGGGTCGATGTCGGCCTCGAGGCGGTTCAGGTTCAGGGCGTCGAAGCCATGGCGGATCGCCGCGCGCAGCGCTTCGGTCGCATAACCTTCACCCCTGTGGCGGCTGGCGAGCGCGTAGCCGATCTCGCAGCGGCGGTTCTGCTCGAAGAAAGTCAGCCCCGGCAGCTGCGCCAGGTGGAGCCCGGCGAGGTGCTGGTGATGCACTCAGGGGCTGAATTCCTCCCGCCTGGCCCTCGCTGGCGGGTGCACCTGTTCGTCGAGGTCTTCACCCGCTTGGACGAATGCGTTCCGGAGGAGGCTGGCTGCCTGGGACAGGCAGTTAGCGCTCCGCTGAATAGCGCCCCGCCCAAACGCATCCACTCCCGGGTCTCAATTGCCTGCGCGGGCCCAGCCCCGCTCGCGTGGGAGGGCTCCCCTCATTTCAGCTCTACCACAGCAGGCCGACGGCCATCCCCATGCCGACGATGGCGCCCGCCGTACCGAGCGCCATGACCACCTTCGTCCTCCACGGGATGGAGTGGGTGTCCTCGTCCGCTCCCTCTTTCGCGCCCGGCTCCCACTCGCCGAGCACCATCATGGCGAGCCCGGACGGTATGGCCGCGGCGGCGGCCATGATGCCCACGGGCCTGTAGCTCCCATCCTTCTCGAGGGTGTACGACACCAGGCCCGCCATCACCGCTCCCGCCACCACGAGACCGAGGCCCAGCAGACGGGCGCGGAGGCGATCCTCGGCGGCCCCGGCCTCGTTGACCCTGCGCTCCGATTCGGCGATCTCCTTCGCCGAGGCGGGCGCGCCGCGCCCGCCATTCTGGCCGGCCAGCACCAGCTCATACTCCTGGGAGACGCTGTCCGGGGGGATGTGGAGGAGGGCGGGCTGGCCCGCCACGGTGAGCTCGTACCGGGGCGCCGGGACGAGGGGTTTCTCGTCCACCACCGGCTGCTCATCCACGAGGACGCGCACCCGCTCCGTCCCCGTCCGCTCCCACTCCACCGTGTGCTTCTGTCCTGCCAGCTCGAATCGCCAGGTCCTGTGCGTCGCCATGTGTCCGTTGCTCCGAAGGGAGCGGACTGTAGCGCGGCGCCGCCCCCGTGGGCAGTGGGCCCCTGGCTGACCGACGGAGGTGCCCCCGGGCCCTCCATGCCGAGTGACTGGATACAGGATCTGCAGTCGTTACAAACGCAGCCATTGGCACAGATGAGAGAACAACTGGGAGCGTTGTCTCACTGTCCCGGGATGAGGATCTCCAGCGGCTGCGGAGGGGCGAGGTCGAGCAGGCCGGGCGCGGGGTAGACGCTCGTCGCCACGTAGAGGCGCAGTCGGGACGGATTGCCGATGGCGGCCAGCGGAAGGGTCACGGTGAAGCTGCCCGGTTGGGCCAGGCTGAACGTTGGTTGGGGGAGGATGAGCGCGTCGTTGCGCGTCCGGGTTCCATCGGCGAAGAGCAGCTGCGCGTAGTAGACCGGGGCGGTGCCCGTGGTGTCCGAGACGAGCCGGAGCTCGTAGTCCACGCCGATGGGTGCACCCGGGCCGTTGGACACCACGCCGTGCGGGGCCGTGCCGGTATCGTGGTCCGTGTCCATGAAGACCTGGAAGAGGTTGCCGATGTCTGTATTCGACCAGGCGCTGAGGATGCCCTGGATGACCAGGTTGCCCTCGATGAGCTGCGTCCGGATTCCCGTCAGGTCCTGGCCGGAGATGGGTTGAGGGAACTCCACGGGGTCGGGCACGGGGGCGTTGTTGGGGTCCCAGGAAAACGGCCGCAGGACCCGGGCACTCACGGTGTCGGCCATGTTCTTTCCGTCCGGGAGCGTATCGGCGATGTCCCTCCCGATGTTGCTCCCGAGCGTGAATGTATGGACGTGCATGCGTCCGTCCCCGGGGATGCGGATCGTCCGGAGGCCCCCCGCGCTGTCGTAGAGCTTGAGCAGGGGATCGAAGATGCTGAGCGAGCCGCCCAGGAAGAAGACTCCTCCCTGGACCAACCAGCGCCCGTCATTCTTGTCCTGTCCGAAAGCCAGGGTGTTGCCGAGGTTGTCGGGCTGGACGAGGACCATGGGCGCCTGGAAGCTGCCCATCTCGTAGAACAGCCGCACGTCGCCACCCCAGGTGGGGATGTCATCTCCCAGGAAGAGCCCACCGGTGAGGAGGCGGCGGTCGCTGTCGAGCAGCACTGTGCCCGAGGGCCCCGGGAACTGGGTCGGCCTGGACGGGTCGAAGGGTCGCGAGAAGCCCAGGGTGATGAAGAACTGGTCGGCGACGGTGGAGAAGTCGGCGAAGAGCAGGTCGAACCCGTTCACGTTGTCGCCCGGTGGGTCGGACAGTCGCACGTATTGCGTCACACCCGGCCTGCGCACGACGACCTGCTGGCTGCGCGTATCGAGAGCGCCGTAGTCCGGGGCCCGGTCACCGACTCCCTGCCCGGTGAGCGCGGCGCTCCCGATGTGCGAGATGGCGAAGACGTCCACCGCGGCCGGGTTCCCGATGTCGGAGAGCGGGACGACCAGCGTGAGGATGCCATTGTTCGTGCTGGCACCCTGGATCCGGATGACGGGGTCCCGTTCCGCCTCGCTGGGATCCACGGGCGGTACCGTGCGGAGTCTGGAGAGCCGGTAGTCGGAGATGAGTCCGGCGGCGGCGTCGAGACGGTACTCCTGTCCTGCGACGTGCCCCGCCCGGTAGTCCCCGGTGGCCGGGTTCTGGTCCGTGTCGAGATAGATGACGACGTTGTTGAAGAACATGGTCACGTCCACGCCGACCTGGATGACGAGGGAGCCGGAGCCCGGATCCACCCTCGCATCCAGGTAGCGCAGATCCGGGGAGACCCGCGTCAGGCCCGTCCGTGGGTCGAGCTCCGGGCTGTCGATGACCCCCGGGAAGTTCTGGAAGAAGGCATCCGCCACCGGGATGGACGCGCTGTCCGCCGTGCCCACGGTGAAATCCGGGCCCTGGACCAGGGTGAGGACGATGCTCTCGTTGCCTTCCTGGAGGGCATCGTTGCGCGGCAGGACGGTCACGAGGCTCGTCGTGGCCCCGGGCTCGAACGTGGCGCGGGTCTCCCAGACGAGGTAGTCGCTGCCTCGCGTGGCCGTGCCACCGAGGGTGTAGTTCACGGTCAAGGGCTGGGAGAGGTCCCCCTCCCGGGTGAACACGAAGAAGCCGGGCGTGGGGCCGATCTCGGAGGCCACGCTCCCCTCTGGCGCGGAGACCGTCACCGTCGACGCGGCCCAGGCGGTCGAGCTCCCCATTGTCAGGAGGAGGGCCAGACTCATCCAGGCAGCGGCGGTGCTCATGATCGTCTCCCTCGAGTTGGAGTCGCCAGGACTCCATCAAGAAAAAAGACGGCACCGCGGTTCGATGTGACAAAGTCCGCCAACCTTCCCGCGGAGCCAGGCCTGGTGACGCACTGGTGGGCGGGGCCGTGCTCGCCTGACTGGCACTGTCCTGCTTCGAAGCCAAGCGCTGGGCTCGCCGCTTACGGCTCGTGGCGCCGCGCCTATGCTCGGGGCCCATGACCTCTCCCGTGCAGGTACCCATCCGGGCCCGCGAGCACGGCATCGCTCCGGTCGTCTCGCCGGCCCGGTGATTCGCTTTCTCACGCCTCCTCGCGCTGGTGCGTGGAGGCCACTTCGTAGAGGTGCGGCTCGAACTTCTGCGCCATCGCCGCCGCGGCCCGCATGTGCTCCTGCGCCCGGGGGTTGCGCAGCATGGCCTCGAAGTACTCCCGGCTCGCCCATTGCGCGTAATTGGCCACGTGGGTGCCGTCCAGGCCCCGGTGGAGGTTCGCCGAGACGAACCCCGGCAGGTGCCGCATCACCTGCTCCGTCGCCTCCTCCAACAGCTTCACCAACGCCTCCTGCCGCTCCGGCTCCACGGTGAAGACGTTGATGAGGGTGCACAGACCGCTGCGCGGATCGATCGTCGTGGTGACTGCGTTCATATGATTAGGCTCCTAACCATCTGGGTAAAAAAAGAGGCTCAGGGGTCGCGCACGCGGGGGATGCCGACGGCGACCCGGGTGAGCAGGGATTGGAGCTGCTGGCGCTCCTCGGCGGACAGGCCACTCATCAGGGCGCTGGTGCGGCGGTAGTGGTCCGGCAGGAGCCCCTCCAGCCTCTGGCGCCCCTTGGCCGACAAGCGCACCACCGACATGCGCCCGTCCTCGGCGTGCGCCCTGCGCAGGATGAGGCCCTCCCGCTCCAGCCCGTCCAGCAGCCCCGTCATCGTCGCCCGGGTGACGCCCGTCCGCTCGGCCAGCTCCGCCGGCCGCAGGCCCTCCTCCTCCCGCTGCAACTGCATGAGGACGATGAAGCGCGCCTGGGACAGGCCATGCCTCGCCAGGTGCGCTCCGTAGGCCGCCTCCACCTCCCCCGCGATGTGCAGCAGGTGCAGGCACGTCTCCACCGCCGACGCGTCCGCCTCCGCGTACCGCTCCACATCCTTCTGGATGGTCTCGTGTCCCGGGAGTCGTTGTAGCTCGAGCGCCATATCGTTAGGAGCCTAACCACCCTCCTCCCTGCCTGCAACGGGAAAATGAGGGGTCCCGGAGGACCGGCCTGCGACAAGAATTCGCAACCTGCGTCCTCCCCGGGAAGGAACTCTTTTGACCCGCGGGGGGCTCGCCGCGCTTCGCCTGGACGACCAACGCCGGCCCCCTTGGAGGCGAGGGGACTGCGCAGCCCTCTTTCCTCTCTTCTCCTTCCCGCCACGTGTCGTTCCGGGTCGTGTCGCTCGAATTTTTCGACACCCTCTCTGGCACGACCTGGGGGAGGCGTACGCCGGAGACATCACGCCGCACGACCCGGTGAGCCGGGAGGAGAAGCTCCAGCGCGAGCGGCAGGCCGTGGAGCGCATCCTCGCCAAGCTGCCGCGAGGCGCCGAGTACCTCGCGCTCTGGGAGGAGTTCGAGAACGGCACGTCCTTCGAGGCCCGGCTGGTGCGACAGGTGGACCGGCTGGAGATGGGGCTGCAAGCCACCATCTACGAGCACCAGGGCGCGGGGGACCTGTCACAGTTCTTCGCCTCGGTGCACAAGGCGCTGGAGACACCCGAGCTGACAGCATTGCTCGCGGAGTTGGAGAAGCTGCGGCCCGGCGCGCCGGGACAGGGCTGAGACAGCGAGCCCGGGCTGAAACATGTGATGGCACCCGGTGGGGGGCCATCGCGTGGGCAGTCCATTTGCTTCGTCCGGGCACCCGGGCCATGGTCGCCTCGATGGACAAACCGACCCTGCTTCGTGACGTCACCCTCCTGCTCGAGCTCGCGGCGCCGCTCATGCTCGGCGCGCTCGCCGCAACGATGAACAAGAGGTTCGTGTTTCCGCGGCTGCGCTCGCGGCTGGGGCCATGGCTCAACGAGCTGGTGAGTTCCCCGGCCAACCGCCTGGTGAGCTTCTTCTACGTCGCCGTGTTGCTGGGGCTGGCGGTGTTCTGCCATCCCTCGAACGCCACGGAGGCGCTCGCCTGGCTCCATGCGCATCCCGAGCTGTTGCCCGTCCAGCCCACGCCGTTCCTGCTCCAGGCCACCTTCCACGGAGCCACCTTCTTCTGCGCGTACCAGCTCACCGTCCTCCCCATGGCTCCGTCTACGCGCGAGGACCGTGAGGCGGGGTGAAGCACGCTCGAGCCACTTCCGGTGGACCGCATGCGCGAGCTCCTGACCCGGTACCACGCCGGGCGGCGATGGCTTCGTCTCGCTGATGAGGGCGCACAGCCCGCTGCGCTGATCGATCTTCCGCTTCGCCGCCGGCTTCATGCGTGGCGAGGGCCTGTCGGCGCGCAGCAGTTCCCCACCCTCCAGCCGGAACTGGCACCGGCACAACGGCGCCCGGACCTCGCCGCCGGCCTGGGCGTGATCGTCTTCGACGGCCCGCAGGGCCGCGGCTTCTTCAAGGGCGGCCATGACGACACCACCGGCAACACCTGGGTCTGCGTCGAGCGCCGCCGCGCCTGCGTCGTGCTGCTGGCCAACGATGTGAAGGCCGAGGCGCTGTTTCCAGGGCTGGTGAGGCAGTTGCTCGGCGAGACCGGCGTGCCGTGGTCCTGGGAGTACGGTGAGATGTCGATGCGCTGCGCCGAGCCAGCAGCGGGTGCTACGGCTGCGCCAGCGCAGTCGTCGCGCCGCCCGCGAGTCGTGCCCGTGCCTCGCCGCGCCGCACGACCTCGGCGATGTGGTCGGCGATTCGCTCCCATAGACCACGAGGGAGATCGTGCCCCATCCCCTCGATGAGCACGAGCTCGGCACCGGGAATGGCAGCCGCCGTGGCGCGCCCGCCGCTGGGGTCACACAGCGTGTCGGCGAGCCCGTGCAGCACGAGCGTCGGTACGTCGAGCGTGCGCAGCAGCCGGGTGCGGTCGCCGGACGCGACCGACGCCACGGCCTGCCGCGCGACCGCGGCCTCGTCGTGGTCGCGGTCGTACGCGAGCCCGGCCCGCTCGGCCACAGCGGCCTGGTCGCTCGGGAATGCGGGCGAGCCGATGATTCCGAACGCACGCACGGCACGTGCGACGACCTCCTCGCGTGTGTGTGCCGGGGGGCCCCCGAACACCGACTTCATCGTCGCGGGATGGGCTTGTCCGACAGTCATGTCGCCGGTCGTCGACATCATGGACGTGAGCGAGCACACCCGCTTCGGGTGCTCGATCGCCAGGGTCTGTGCGATCGCGCCGCCCATCGAGGCCCCCACGACGTGAGCGGCGTCGACCTTCAGCACGTCGAGCAGGCCGACCGCGTCAGCGGCCATGTCGGAGAGGGTGTACGAGACCGATGACAGATCACCCCCGAGCGCCGCGGGCAGGTTGGCGGGTGGGGCATCCCGCAGGTGCGTGGAGCGTCCCGAGTCGCGGTTGTCGAAGCGCACGACATGCAGGTCGCGTTGGACGAGCGCCTGGAGGAAGCCGAGCGGCCAGTGCACGAGCTGGGCGGCGAGGCCCATCACCAGCAAGACCGTCGGGTGTGCCGGATTGCCGAGCCGCTCGTAGGCGATGTCGAGGTGTGACGGACCGACGTCGGTCGCGATGAGTTCGTTCAGCATGGTTCGTGCTCCGTCTCGTGAAGGCAGGCAAGGGCCTGGTTGAGGTACCGCATCAACTCGGGGTCCCACCCGGCGAGGTGCTGGGGGGGATCCACCTGGCGCAGGCGCGCGAGCGCGTCCAACGTCGCACGATCGCCACCAGCGAAGTCACGCAGCCACGCCAGCGCCACGCGGGCCACGGCACGGACGCGCGGTGTCGACGGGGCGGCTCCCGCCTCCATGCAGGCACGAAGCTCGTTGGCGAGCGCTCGCCAGCGGGACTCGGCGTCGTCGGGTGTACGGCCGTTCGTGCCGCGGGCGTCGATGCGGCGAGCGACCAGGGACATCGCCTCGATCGTGGCGAGCAGGTCGTCGGGTTCGACGGCGCGGTCCGCCTGCGCGCACGCGCGGTCGAGGAGCGCGCGAAGCCGCCCGAGCCGCTGAAGCTCGGCGTCGACGCGGGCCAGGTGGGCACGCAAGACGTCGCCGAGTGCGGCGCTGTCGTCCTCGAGCATGCGGCCGATCTCCGCGAGCGACAGGCCCAGATCGCGCAGCGCGCGGATGCGGTAGAGGCGGCGCACGTCGTGCTCGTCGTAGAGCCGTTGGTGACCCTCCGTCCGCGCCGCTGGCGCGAGCAGCCCGATGTGCTCGTAGTGGTGAAGGGTGCGCACCGTCAATCCGGTGGCAGCCGCCAGGTCGCCGATCCGCCAGCGTCGTCGACTCGTCGTTCGTTCCTTCATGGCCGGCGTACGGTACAACCTGACGTTGCGTCAGGTGCAAGGTCACCGGAAGGACTTGCGCAGCGCCTGACGTCTAGAGAGTGAGACTGCCCCAGTTCCGCACCAGACCATGCTCATCCGCCCCATCACCGCCTCGGACCACACGTTCATCATCGGACTTGCCAACCGCTTTACTGACTTCCCGCTGCCGCCGGGTCGACCAAGGGAGGTCGTCGAGGCCGGCATCCGCCGAGACCTCGAGCGCCATGTGGAGGAGCGGCCGGCAAACTCCTTCTTCTTCATTCTGGAGGAAGACGATGGCACCCGTGCCGGCTTCATTCACCTTCTGGTGATGGAGGACTTCTTCAGTGGCGGTCGCAATTGCCATGTCTCGGATCTGGCGGTAGCGCAGGGACATGAGGGGCGCGGCCACGCACGCCGACTGCTGGCGTTCGCCGAGGAGTTCGGGAGGGAGCAGCGCTGCGAACGGCTGACGCTGGCCGTCTTCCCGGGAAACGAGCGCGCGCGGAAGCTCTACGAGACAGCAGGCTGGAACTACGAGCTGTTGCGAATGAGCAGGCCGCTCTGACCTGGAGCGCGCTCCCACTCCGGAGCCCAGTCCCGGAGCATCTATGCTCGGGGCCCATGACCTCTCCCGTCCAGGAACCCGTCCGGGCCCGCGAGCTCGGCATCGCTCCGGGCATCTTCCACCCGGGCGCGAACAACGCGCTCACCGACGTGGCGGGCGTGCTCGTGGGCCACACCACCGTCATCGAGGGCGGCTCCGTGCGCACCGGCGTCACCGCGATCCGACCGCATGCGGGCAACCTCTTCCACGAGCGCGTACCAGCGGCGATCGTCGTCGGCAACGGCTTTGGCAAACTGCTCGGAGTGACGCAGGTGAACGAGCTGGGAGAGCTGGAGACGCCACTTCTGCTCACCAGCACGATGCCGCCTCCACAATAGGCAAGGTGGCGTTTCCATGAAGCTTGCCGCTTCGAGAGCGCAGAACAGAGTCTGTATCGCCTCACTCAGGCAACGTTTCGGGAAGCGTTTCCCCGATAAAGGCCTCGAGCGCCTGCCGAGCATATGCCTTGAGACTGGTCATGCTCGCTGCATCATCGAAATCAATGGACTTCACCAGGTCTCGATAGCGAGAAAGCGCGACCTTGCATTCCGCGGAGCGGCGAGTCGCCGGTGATTTGCGCGTCGCCTCATTTTCAATCAAATCAAGAACGATGGTTGCATCCTCATGAAGCTGCTCCCTTAGTTTTGCATCACCCTTGGAGCTGCGGGCCGGCTCGAGCGGGTGCCCCATTGCAATGTAGCCCAAGCCATTGAGGGCACCGGCAATGCGAGCGGCTTTCTCTGCGGGGGGCGTTGAAGACATTTGCGACCTTTGGTTGTGCATCCTTGCTGTCCGCGAAGGCCTATTCACTGATGCAATATGGACCGATGAACAATCCCTTCCCGATGCTCGGAACAAAGCCAAGTGCCGCCCCGACTCGGACGGAGCCCCGCAGGCAATCAAATTGGCACCACTGTTTGAAGACGAGATTTTTCAAGGCTTCTGGAAATGGCTCCGGACAGAAGGAGCAGTTTTTTCGCCGCAGTGGGTGACGTGGCAATAGGCGTCGACCTCTTCGCAAAACACACTATCGGGGCATCCGTGCTCCATGCACTCGTACACGGGATATATCCCGTCCTTCCCGGACGCTTGAATAGCGCCTGAGCCTGCCTTCCGTTGCCTGGCCAGGAATTTCAAGAGCTTCTCCGCTGCATTCTTGTAAACACTTTCGTCTGGCAGTTGCTCTGCCAACTCTCTGTCTCCGGGGACGCTTTCACGACGGCTTGAACCAGAAGACGCGCAGCCGCCACCCGACAGGGCGCCGACGAAGCACAAGAGCCAGCAGCAGAGGAGCGGTCCCTTCTGGGTGTCCATGGCATTCCTTGGAGGTCACTTGTCAAGTGACTGTGCTTCGTGCGTCCCTCGCCCGTCAAACTCCATAGGTCGGAAATGTCGGCTCAGAGGCTGCTGCCTGGGCTTGCCCCGGTTACGTGGACAGTAGGGTATGCTGCCAACTTTTGCGGTAAGGCAGCAGCCTCAAAATATACCGGCCTGCTCCTGCATCCACACCGAGGGCAAGCGAACACATCCAGCGCTTTCGCTCCTGCGCAGTAGCCCGGCCCCATCCACTCGTGACGAGCGAGGAGCGCTCGAAGGGCTTGCGCGGCGCGGCGGAGCGCAGGAACCTGCTCCTGCCCCGATGCGAAATCGAAACCTCGTCGCGGTCCTGCTCACGCTGGGGTTGCCCGCCTGGGCCCGGCCCGGCGACGCACGTCCCTCCCCCACCGTCGCGCCGAACATCCCGATCGACATCAAGGCGGATGCCCCTACCCCCGAGGAGGATCTGCCGCGTTTCGACGACTTCTCCTGGCGCGAGTTCATCGCGTTGACCTGGTCCGCGAAGGTCGACCCGGACGGGCTCCCCCGAGGGCTCCCCGACGTGAGCAAGGAGTACGGCGAGGTCTCCTCCCCCCGCGTCTGGGAGACGTGGAAGGCGGATGACGAGCTGTTCCTCCCCCAGGGCGGGGCTCCGGCCGGCTGGAAGAGCTTCGACACGCCCTCGCCTTGTGAGCCCGGTCTCCGGCGGATCCCCTACGACAAATACCTGGCCTCGTTCGACAGGTACCACGGCCTCAACCAGGCGGGCCCGGGCACCGCCATTGGTCCGCTCGTGAGCCAGGATCGCGAGTACATCCGCTACGAGACGCGGGTGAACAGGACCGGCTTCGAGTTCATCACCCGGCCCCCCGCGCCCTACCGGGGGCCGTTGTACCTGCGCGAGAACCTGCCCGGCGAAAAGGACCCGCCGTTGCGCTTCCCCACCGGCTCCATCCAGGTCAAGGCCGCCTGGCGCGTGATGACGAACGTGCCGCCGGAGCAACGGCGCCGCTTCTACATCACCCGGGCCCACCTGCTCGACCCCCTCACCGGCCGCTGCGGCCCGGCCGAGGTGGGCCTGATCGGCCTCCACATCGTGAACAAGGTCCGGAACTTTCCGGACTGGGTCTGGTCCAGCTTCGAGCACGTCGACAACGTTCCCGCGCTGGAAGGTGAGCGGAGCCGGGCAAGGCCGCCGTACTCGCTCCATGACGGAGATCCGCGCACGCCCCCCTCGCGGATGGACAGGCCGCTCGGTCCGTGCAATCCACCACGGCCGCACCCGGCCCCCACACAGGTGGTGCGCGTGAGGCCCATCGCCGCCTCGACCTGGCGGACGAACCAGGACTACCACGAGGCCCCGGGCGTGAAGGGGACCGTCTGGGAGAACTACCAACTGGTGCTGACCCAGTGGCCGCTCGCGGACGAAAAGGGCCAGGGCGAACGGACCTTCCCCAGCACGCGCGCGCCGCGCCCCCAGACGAACACGGCCAACGTGGCGCTCGAGACCTGGTTCCAGCACTCGACGGACACCTCGTGCATGGCCTGCCACGACACGGCCAGGCAACGGGGCCACGACTCCGTCTGGTTCCTCCCGCTCGGCGCCTTCCCCCAGCCCTCCACTGCCTGCAAGGGCTAGCCCGCGCTCGCGGTGCGCGGCAAGCTGGGCTCCGACATGGACACCCATACCCACGAGACCCTCGCGGACGAGGCCGGCCCGTCCCCCTCCCGCCGCGACATCCTGCGCGGGGCCACCGCGCTGTTGGCGACCGCCTCCGTGCCAGCGCTCGCCGCCACTCCCGCGAAGACCGCGCCCGCCCAGGCCGCGCCCCCGCCCAGCTACTCCAACCTCGACACCGTGGCCGAGTCCGACTGGGTGGTGACCTACGCGGGCGGCCGGCTGTCCATCTCCTGCACGGTGAAGCCGAAGGCGCCCTCGGACGCGGTCACCTACCTCCTCGTCGCCGCGGTCGATCCCCGGGATCCCCACCTGCAGTACTGCTCCGGCTCGACCAGCCTCAACGCGATGGACTCCGCGCCCGGCACCAGCCTCAATGGCTTCGCCAGCACCCAGCTCTTCAATCCCGCGCTCCACGGCTCCAAGGTCAAGGGGCTCGTCTCGGGCTTCGTGAAGACCGAGCTGGGCTCGCGCTCGTTCATCCTCACGCGCGACTTCGACCTGCCGGTGGCCCCTCCGGCGTCCGTCACCGGCTGAGGCCCGGCCAAAGAGCCCCGGCAGACACGGGGCTCAGTCATCCCGGCGCAGGGAGAAGCGGCACTCGAAGTAGGGATACGCCTTCGCCGTGAGCGGCCCCTCGGGCTGGCACACCAGCTTCACGCCCATCGTCCGGCACAGCTTGCTCGGCCACTGATGACCGTCGAGGACGGCCCGCTCCGAGCCCGGCCATGCCAGCACCGCGTCGCGCCTGGCGGGCGCGCACAGCCCGGCCTCCACCAGCCGCTGGAGCAGCGCCTGCGCCCACGTCCCGTGCGGCGCGTTGGGCAGCGCCGTACCGAACCCGACGGTGGGGCCAATGTCCTCTCCGATGTCCAGGCTCAAATCCACCGAGTGCACGGGGGACAGCCAGCGCTCGGCGATCTCCTCGATCCGTGCGCGAGGACCTGGCCACCCGAGCCGCTCGAGGTACGCTCCCAGCTCGGTCCTCGGTGCGCAGATGGCGAGCCGCACCCGCTCGGAGCCTCGAGCCGCGAGCGACGCGACATGGCCCATCTCGCCCATGTCGGGCAGGAGCTCGAAGCAGCGGGAGATCATCCTCGCGATGGCGGGCGACACCGGCCTGCCCTGGAGCACTTCCAGGGCCCGCCAGGTGAGTTGCAGTGGCTCCTCATGGGTGGCGCCCGAGAGCCGCCGGGAGGTGGGCGGCTGCTGATCGAAGCGAGGCTGGACACAGACGAAGGGAATGGGCCTGGGCGGACCGGACAGCGGCTCCTCCAGGTCGTACTCGAGCCAGAAGATGGGAGCCCGTGACAGGACCGAGCCCGGCTCCACCCATTCCCGGGCAAAGGCGCGGACGCCGTCCCAGAGCGGCCCGGGCAAGCGCTCGTGCGACGCGGCGAGTGCCTCCGCCAGGGCCTGGGGCCCCCCATCGCCGGGCATGCAGCAGACCATGAAGTCCACCCGGGAGGCGCCCTCCTCCAGTCGGAGCTCGAGGCAGATTCCCCCAGACACCTCCGGAAGCAGGTTGGCCGCGAGCCGGACGCGGCCCAGGGCCGCCTCGGAGACCAGGACCTCGGACAATACCGGCCGCAAGCGGCGCAGGAGCTCCTCACTGTGGACGATCATCGGGAAGCACTCACCCTGGCGCGCTCAGGCGACCGTGAAGGCGTTCTCCTTGAGCCCGTAGTACCCGTCCGGGTTCACCACCACCACCGAGTACACACCGACCGGTGCGTTCGAGGGGATCTGCACCGTGCCGGTCAGGCTCGAGCCCCGGTTGCCCGCGTTGTGGATGGTGGCCGTCGCCGCGGGGAGATCCATGTTGTCCATCTTGAGCACCGCCACCGCGCCCTGGGAGAAGAAGTCCCCCTTGACCGTGAGCTGGATCTTCTCGCCCGGCGAGGCCTGGATCGGTCCCACCGAGGCGATCTCCACCACGGCCTTCACCCAGACCGCCGCGAACAGCTCCACGCTGGAGAGCTCCGTCCGGATCAGCTCGGTGACCGTGTTGAGATCACCCTTGTGCAGCGCTTCCTGCTGTTGCTCGGACAGGCCGGCCTTCGCCATCGTGGCCTTCGGAGCCTTGGAGAACTCCCGCTGGAGACCCGGGTTGCGGAGCAGATCGGAAATGAAGTGCAGAAGCATGATGCCCTCCCGGGTATCATGGATATCACATGCAGTCAGTCGCCAGCGTCAGATCTGGCAAGGTCGAGCCGCCGCGTGATGTATCGCGCCGGCGACGTGCCGAGCGCCTTTCGAAACATTGTCACGAAGCTGCTCGCGCTTTCGTAACCCAGGTCGATCGCCACGCTCTGCACGGAGGCTCCCCGCGTGAGCCATTGCAACGCCAGGATGATGTGAAGTTGCTGGCGCCATCGGCCAAAGCTCATGCCGGTCTCGTGAACGAGCAGGCGGCTCAGCGTCCGCTCGCCAACGCCAATCCGCCTCGCCCATTCCTTCATGGTCGAGCCGTCCGCCGGATGGGCGGTGATCATCTCGACGAGCCGCCGAAGCCGCGCGTCCGTGGGCATGGGAAGCCGCAGATTCTCCACCTGAGCCGCCGCCAGTTCATCGAGCAGCACGGCGACGAGCCGGGCCTCGGGCCCGTCGAGTGGATACAGCGCGGGCAGCGTCGCGGCGCGGAACAGCAGCTCCCGGAGCAGAGGGCTGACGGAAACCGCACAGCATTCCCTGGGCAATGTGGCGATCGCCTCGGGCTCCACGAACAGCGCGAGCCCTTCGAGAGGTGCCCGGCCCTTGATGCTGTGGTTCGTATCGCCTGGAATCCACAGCGCCGACTGGGGTGGGACGAGCCACAGGGCGTTTGACGCCTCACAAGTCACCTCGCCCCGGAGCATGAAGAA
Source organism: Archangium lipolyticum (assembly GCF_024623785.1). Classification (NCBI taxonomy): domain Bacteria; kingdom Pseudomonadati; phylum Myxococcota; class Myxococcia; order Myxococcales; family Archangiaceae; genus Archangium; species Archangium lipolyticum. Next base: position 18,956 of record NZ_JANKBZ010000027.1, on the reverse strand, counting down.
CAACTGTGCCTTGCGGTGGGTGTGAAAGTTCAGCTCGAGCCCTCCAGTCACCAGCCCCATCCCGACCACCAGGACGGGTCGGGGGACATCATCCGGATCGACCTCGAGAAGGTGGGGGGAAAGTTCCGGGAGGCGCATTCGGGGTCGATTCAGCGCCGTGGCTGAATCTCGAAACAAGTTGACCGGGTTTCGTAATGCGGTCAAACGAAAATCCGGTCAGTTTGAAGGGACAGAGACCACACCTTCCATCCTCATCAGAAGGAGCGAACGATGAGCGACTCCATCAGCACGATTGCCGCGCTGGAAGCCTGCATCGGCAAGACGCCGGCGCCGGTGAACCTCAAGGTCATCGATCATCTGGACGAAGGCGCGCTGCGCTGGCTCGCCGCGTCGCCCCTGATGTTCGCCGGGTTCGGGGATCCCCCCCGCATCGGCATCACCCTCGGCGGCGGCCACCCCGGTTTCGCTGGGGGCGACGCTCGCGAGCTGCGACTGCCCACCGCGCTGCTCGACGACCCGACGCTGGCCCGGCCGGGCATGGGGTTCGGCGCGTTGTTCCTGCTCCCCGGCATCGGAGAAACCCTGCGCGTCAACGGCAGGGTGGCGAAGGCGAGCGATGGCGAGCTCCGCATCACGGTCGAGGAATGCTATGGCCATTGCGCCAAGGCGCTGATCCGCTCGGACTTCTGGGCTGCTTCGCCTGGCGCGGCCACGCCGCGGGATGCTGCGGCCTTCCTTTCCGCCAGCCGCTTCATGGCGCTGGCGACGATCGACGCGCAGGGACGCGCCGACCTCAGCCCCAAGGGGGATCCGGCTGGCACGATGGCGAGCCTCACGAACGGCAGCGCCTGGTTCGCCGATCGCCCGGGAAACCGCCGTGTGGACAGCTTCCGCAACATCATCGCCCAGCCGCGCATCGCCGCCGCGCTCCTGATTCCCGGTTCGACGCACGTCGCTCATCTATCGGGGGTCGCGCGGATCACGACCGATGAGGCGGTGCGCGCGCAATTCGTCGTCCAGGGCAAGACGCCGACGCTGGTCACCGGAATCGATGACCCAACCATCGACCTGCGCGAGAGCCCCGCGCTCGTCCGCGCCAATCTCTGGCCAGTCAAAGCGCGTACCGAGGACATCGACCCGGCGAAGGTGTTCGTCGCGCACATCAAGCTGAATAGCGATAAGGGCCTCGGTGCCAGGCTGGCGGGCGCGGTCCTGTCCGTTCCCGGCGTTACCGGCCTTCTGCAGAAGGGCTTGGAGAAGGACTACAAGACCAACCTCTACTGACGTATGCGGCGGGCGCTCACGTCTCGAAGGCTCGGGTCAACCGGGCCATTGCCGCTGGGAGCGCCCGGACCTTCAGCCGCCGGCCGGTCTCGTCGTAGGCCTCGGAGAGGACCCGGGCATGCTCGTACACCTCTCCAATGCGCGCCTGGCGGGCGTAGGGAATCACCAGCTCCTCCTCGACCATCGAGCGCTCGAAGAACTCGATGATCGTCTGGCGGAGCGCCTCGACGTCGTCCGGTGCGTGCGCCGAGAGGACGATGGCCTCGGGATGTTGTTGGAGCAGGGCCTCCCGGGCCTCGGGCGTGAGCCGGTCCGCCTTGTTGAACAACAGCCGGCTCGGGACGCTCTGCGCTCCAATCTCCCGGAGCACCGAGCGGGTGACCTCGAGCTGGGCCTCCCAGGTGGGGTCGGAGCCATCCACCACGTAGAGCAGCAGGGATGCCTCCAGCGCCTCATCCAGCGTGGAGCGGAACGAGGCCACGAGGTCATGCGGCAGCTTCTGGATGAAGCCCACCGTGTCCGAGACCAGTACTCGCGGGCGGGTCTCCGGTTGCAGCGCCCGCACCGTGGTGTCGAGCGTGGCGAAGAGCTGATCCGCCACCAGCACCTCGCTGCCCGTCAGGGCACGCATGAGCGAGGACTTGCCCGCGTTGGTGTACCCGACCAGCGCCACCCGCAGCTGGTCCCTCCGGGCGTAGCGCCGGTGCTCCTGGTCCTGCTGGATGGCCGCGAGCCCCTCGCGCAGCTCGGCGATCCGGTCGCGAATCTTGCGGCGATCCAGCTCCACCGCCGAATCACCCGAGCCCCGGCCCTGTTGTCGCTCGCTGCTCCCCGTCGACTCGCGCAGGCGCGGGGCGAGGTAGTTGAGCCGTGCGATCTCCACCTGCATCTTCGCCTCTCGGCTCCGCGCGTGACGGTGGAAGATGTCCACGATGACGCCCGTGCGGTCGAACACCTGCGCGCCAGTGGCCCGCTCCAGGTTGCGCAGCTGGCTGGGCGACAGCTCATGGTCGACCACCACCACCGTGGGCCTCCCCGCGGGTTGCTCCTCGCTGGCCTCGGCCGCCAGTTCCTCCATGGGGCCCTCGTCGTCCTCCGCGACTTCCTCGTCCGCTTCGGCCTCGGCCTCCTGCTCCCCGGCCTCTTCCGCTTCGGCCTCCCAGCGCTCACGCGCCTTCGACTTCCGTCCCTGCGCCCCCGAGGGCACGGTGCCGCGGCCTCCAGTGAGCTGGGCCAGCTCCGCGAGCTTTCCGGTCCCGAGGACCGTTCCCGCCGCGAGGCGTTCACGGCGCTGGCTCACGGTCGCGGAGACCTCGTAGCCGAGCGTGTGCACCAGCCGCCCCAGCTCAGCGAGGTCGGCGGCGTGTTCGGTGTCCGAGACGCCAGGGAGCTGCACGCCCACCAGCACGGCGAGCGGGCGCGGGGAAGAGGATTTCGACATGACTCCCTCGTACCACGCCGGGCCCCCTATCTGGAGTCGCACTGGAAGCGCCACGGGTGGAGGGGGTGGAAGCCAGGCTCGAGCACGGGGTACACCCGCGCTGGGGACACGGACTGTGCGGGCCCAGCACCCGCCTACCCGGTCCGAGCACCTCGAGCGCAGCCCGCGGCCACTGGGGCATGCCTCCACACGCCAGGCGTTGAAGGAGTTGCGCGAGCAGTACCGGGCTTTCGTCGCGGCCTTCCGAGAGGCGGCGGCTCGGTGGAGGCGGGGGGACTTCTCAGCCCGCGTTCCTCTCTTCTCCTTCCCGCCACGTGTCGTTCCGGGTCGTGTCGCTCGAATTCCTTGACACCCTTTCAGGGTGCCTGCCGTCTCACTCCTTGGACGCCATCCGCAACCCTGGACTTCTCTCACCACAGAGCCCGCTGACGCAAATTGCGAGACGGTTTTTCATGAGTTGTCACCGAGATCGTCATTTCAGGCGCGAACCATAACGATGGAGATCCAAAAGATGCGGTATACTCAACAGCAAGGCTCTTGCTGTGAGACATGTCCTTCGTCTGCAAGCCGATCGAATGACGTGCCCTGTACTTCGACACCACCATTGTCGAACAACTGCGATGTAAAGCTACCGATGTGCCAATGAAAATTCGCGCTTTGATGTCTTCCATCCTGGCTTTCGTCTTCACGGGATGTATCACATTCGGAAAGCAGGGGCCGGTACAGCAGATGGGTTGGAGAGCCCATGCCACTACGGAGATGCTGCGGTTGTATGACGAGTACAACTCGCCCATACAGCGCGGCGTGCTGGTGCGGAAGGCGGAGACCTGGGCGGAGTACGTCCTGTCCGATGGTTGTCGGCGCCTTCTGATGGATCAAGATGGGGACGGGCATCCGGAGGGGCTCGCGGATACCCTCTCAAACGAGGTGCTCATTACGGCCATTGATTCCAACCAGGATGGTCGGCCAGAGCTGCTCGCCCAGGAGGATGGTAACGGTCGGTTCTTCGAAGATACGGATCGTAACGGCATCTTCGACCATCTGCGGACCGTCTTCGCCGAAGGAGACAAGTTCCGTGTTCGTATCTGGCTCGATACGGACGAGGATGGGACCTTCGAACAGACCGAGACGTGGATGGAGCCATTGGCGATGCCCGGTTTGAAGCATCCACTAGAGCGTGTTCAGCCTCGGCCTTGAGCGATCCAGGCATTGACCCGGTGGGGCGCCTGGTGAGGAAGTGGCGAGCCCCCCGGACACGGGGCGTGCGGAGTACAGCGTCCTTCGCTACAACCCAGCGGGCGCAGGTCGACCTCGTTGTCACGACTGGAACCGAAAAGGGAGGAGTGCACACTCATGCTGGACACACTCTGGAGCCAGTACCGCGCTGGGGGCCTCGATGCGGCCGCCAGCGTTGCCGGGCCCTCGCCGGAGGAGCTCCTCTATCTAGCGCTGCTCGCCTTCGCGGATGAGCGCCACGCAGAGGCCGCCACTTTCGCCGCCCGCGCCGCACAGGCCGCTCCGGAGGATCCGCTCTTCCCCGCGGCCGCGGCCTACCTCGCGCGGGTGGCCCGGGAGGGCAAGCGCAATGTCTACGTCTCGGCGGAAGGCTTTGGCGCCTTCATCCGCGGCGGCGGCAACGTCCCCCTCTACCGGGAGACGAGCCGGGCGTTGGCCGCGCATTACCCGGGTGAGCCATTCGAGCTCCTCGATGTTGGCCCCGGCGATGGACTGGCGCTGCTACCCGCACTGACGCCAGCGGTGCGGAAGGTGACCCTGGTGGAGCCGGCGGCACCGCTGCTCGAACGTACTTCCAGGGAGCTCGCCGCACGCGGTGTGAGCCATGAGTCCTTCTCCGGGCGCTTGCAGGAGTTCATCGCCAGGCCCGGCGGGGAGGCGCGGCGCTGGGCCGTGGCGCAGGCCACCTTCAGCCTCCACTCCCTTCCAACGGCCGAGCGGCTGGCGCCGTTGGCCTGGCTGCGCGCCCACTGCGACACGCTGTTGGTGGCCGAGTTCGACGCGCCTCTCATGGACGAGCCGCTCACGCCGGACATCATCCGGCATGTGCTCGGCCGCTACCGCGAGGGACTGTCCGAGTACTCAGGCGCTGGTTTCGAGACGGTCGCCCAGGGTTTCCTGATGCCGGTGCTCTTCGGGTACGTGGACCGAGGAGCCACGCGCACCACCTTCGAGCAACCGATGACCGCCTGGGAGGCCCAGTTGCGAGAGGCGGGCTTCGCGCGTGTGGACCGCCAGCTGCTCTACCCCTACTGGTGGGCTCCGGCCTGGCTGCTCGTGGCACACGCGCGGTGACCGCATGTGCCTCTCTGCTGGGGGGCGGTCAGTGCGCCTGGGACTCGCGCAGGGCCGACTCCAGCTGGGCCAGCTCACCGCTGCCCAGGATCTGGAAGCCGTAGACGTGCGGTGAGGACAGCCCGTAGCGGCCGCCCTCACCTCGTACGAGGAAGAAGGTGAACTGGCCCGTGCGGGGCTCCCCGCTGAGCCCGCCACTCGTCCCCGCGGAATCGACGTGGATCTCCACTTCCACCTCGGTGCCGAGCGCGCTGCCCTTGAAAACGCGCTCGACGCGGACCGTGCCCACGTACGTCTTCTCCGACTGCCAGAACCACGAGGTGCGCTTCCACCGCTTCACCTCGCCCAGGACGATGACGTCCGCCTCCGCCACCCGCTGCGGCATGGGCGGAGGAGGCGGCATGGCCTGGGCGGAGAGCGAGGCTCCCAACAGCCCCGCCAGCAGTCCTCGTCGGAGCCCGGCCATGCTCAGTAGTTCCTCATGCCCGTGAGGGTGAAGTCACTGGCGCAGCGGAAGCCCAGCCCGGCGAAACGCTCCTCCGGACTGTGCGGGGTGCGCACGGTGGCGCGCAGCGAATCCGCGTTGCCCCGGTAGAAGTCACCCCGCACCACCCGGTCCAGTGCCCCGGTGCGCCCAGGGTGCGGCCCCGAGCCGGGATGGGGCTGGTAGCGATCCTCCACCCACTCGGCCACGTTGCCGCTCATGTGCAGCACGCCGAAGGGGCTCTTGCCCTCGGGCATCGACTCCACCGGCACCGTGTCGGGCGCCGGCAGCCCCTCGTGCGTGCAGCGCGAGGAATCGAAGTCATTGCCCCACGGGTAGAGCCGGCCGTCCGTGCCGCGCGCGGCGAACTCCCACTCATCCTCCGTGGGCAGCCGCAGCTTCATGTAGGCGCAGAAGGCCTGGGCCTCGAACCAGCTCACACCACTGACGGGGTGCTGCTCCTTGCCCTCTGGAGGCCGCCCGTCCCGCCACGTCAGCGGCCCCGGACGGCCCGTGCCATCCACGAAGCTCCGCCGCACCGAGGCCCCGTCCAGCTCCTGCTCCTCCAGCAGGGCCGTCCAGTAAGCGTCGTGTTGATAGCCGCCCGCCTCGACGAACGCGGCGTACTTCGCGTTCGTCACGGGCGTCCGCCAGATGCGGAACGGCCGGACGGTGACCTCGTGTGCCGGTTTCTCCGTGTGGAACGGGAAGGGACTGAGGCCACCGGAGCGCCGACGAAGCCGCTCCTCCTGCTCAACTTCGAGGCCCATCCGGAAGCGGCCCCCGGGAATGTCGATCAGCACGTGTCAGACCTCCGGTGTCGTCAGTTCGGAAGATAGACCTGACGGATGTGCTTCTTGAAATCCTCCACGCTCATGGACTCCAGCCGGGTGGCGCCATCCTCCAGCTTGCGCGGCGGATCCGAGTAGGTGGTGCCGTTGGCGTCACTCGTGGGGCCCCACGGGTTGCGGAAGTAGACGCGGCCGTTCTCGACCTTCTCGAAGACGACGGCATGGCCGCCGTTGCCCCAGCTCAGGTCCATCAGCGTGCGCTGGTTGTTGCGCGCGGTCAGCGTGTCGACGATGTCCTGCTTGTCGTCCTGGAAGTTGAAGCTCCCCTTGTACTGATTGAAGTCGCGGCCGAAGAGCGCCTCCAGGGCGCGCTCCTCCTGGTCCGCGTACAGGCCGCCGTAGTCCTTCTTGTTGTCGATGAGGCCGAGGATCTTGTCGTTGCCGGTGTTGCGGTCGGTGGCGTTGTCGTACTCGTGCTCGCCGTTGGCATACTCCATCATCGACGCCTGGAAGAGGCGCTCGGTGTCGCTGCGGGCGGTGGCCGTATCACGGGGCACGCTTCCCGGATCGCGGCTGATGGTGGCGCCGCCGCGCAGCTGCGCCTGGCCGGAGGGCGAGGTTAGGCCCTGCATGATGCGCACGTACTCGGCGGGGTTGCTCTGGTTGAGCATGTACTGCATCGACGTGACGGTGCAGGTGCCCTTGCTGCTCTGGTTGATCTCCCCAGGGCGTCCGGCCTCCTGCATCACGGAAGCCAGCAGGTCCTTGCGGCTGATGCCGTTCTTGCTGAACTCGTCGGAGAGCGTGCCTGTGGCCATCGAATGGAGGCTGCTGAGCAGCGTGTGACCATCCTTGTCCGTGTCCAGCAGCGCGCTCTTGCCGTTGACCTGACGGTTGGTCAGGTCCACCAGGCGCTCGCGCCCGTCGAGGCTGGTGTTGTTGAAGACCTCCAGCGTCTTGGCCTGGTCCGCGGTGGAGAGGCCACGGAAGCTGGGGCTGTTCACCAGCGAGGTCAGGTGCTTGTTGGAGGTGGCGGAAGTGGGCGGGCCGGCCAGGAAGGACTGGAGCACCTCGGCCTGGCTCTCCGGCTTGAGCGCCTTGAAGCCGTCCGAGTCCGTCAGCGCACGCAGGTTGTTCTGGGCCGCGGGGGTCTGCTTGCCCTGGGCGATCTCCTCCACCTTGGCCTTGTCCGCTGGGGGCAGCTTGTCCAGGGCGGCCTGGGGGACGGTGGGAGGCGGGGGGGGCTTGGCCGCCGAGGGGCCCGCGGCGCTGGCGGACGCGGAGGCGCTGGTGGTGTTCCGCGCGGTGGAAGTGGAGGCCGCGGTGGTGGTGCTCGCGTCGAAGCCGTCACGCACCGTGTTGTTCGCCGTGGACGCCTTCGTGGTGTTCGTCTGTTGCGGCTTGGACTCTTCCCGCACCGGCTCCTGCTTTGGAGTGGAGACGTGCGTCGTACTGCCCGAACCGATCTTCATGGGCTCCCCCTTTGGAATTCGCGAAGAAAAACCTTCCACCCATTGTCGCAGAAACGCCCCCCGCGGTTGCAAGGTGGGCTGAAAAGCGGACGCACACTGTGAGACCTTGACGTCGTCATCCGCGCGCGCGGAGGAACATGAGTGAATACCCCCGCTGGGTGCAACACGACCCCGCGGCGCCGCAACCCCCCTTGCGGCGTCCAGACACCTCGAACCACATCATGGGAGAACTGCGTGCGTAGAAAGCTGATGACCCTGCTGTGCCTCTCGGTCCTGACGGCCTGCGGGCCCGAGACCCCCTCCCCCGTCGAGCCCACGCCGGAAGCAGCCCCCCAGGCGCCGGAGACGCGCACCACCACCCTGGCGACGACGCTGCCGAAGCTGCGCGTGAGCAGCAACGGCCGCTTCCTCGAGACGGTGAACGGCGCCCCGTTCTTCTACATGGGTGACACCGCCTGGCAGCTCGTCACCTACGTCAACCGCACCGACACGCTGAAGTACCTCGACAGCCGCGCGACCCTCGGCTTCAACGTCGTGCAGACGGTCGTCGTGGCGTCCATGCACGGCATGGGTCCCAACATGCATGGGGACGCGCCGTTCCAGAACAGCAACTTCGCCACCCCCCTCGTCACCACGGGCAGCGACCCGGCCAACAGCACCCAGTACGACTTCTGGGACCACCTCGACTTCATCGTCAACGAGGCCGAGGCACGCGGCATCTACATCGCGCTGCTGCCCGCGTGGGGCCAGTACGTGAAGGCCGGCGGTCTCAACACGTCCAATGCCCAGACCTACGGCCGGTTCCTCGGCGCCCGGTATGCGAGCAAGCCCATCATCTGGGTGCTCGGCGGCGACTTCCCCGCCACCGGGTACGAGGCCGTCTACCACGAGCTGGCCAAGGGCATCGCCATCGGCGTGTCCGGCACCGAGGACTACAGCAAGGTCCTGATGACCTACCACCCCGCGGGCCGGCAGAAGTCCTCCACGTGGTTCCACACCGCCCCGTGGCTGGACTTCAACATGCAGCAGAACGGCCACTGCGACTACACGACCATGTACGTGGACATCGGCCAGGACTACGCCCGCACCAACCCGGTGAAGCCCACCCTGGACGGCGAGCCCGCGTACGAGCAGATCTCCCTCTGCCTCAACAACTCCCTGCCCCACGTCTCCGACTACCACGTCCGGCGGTACGCCTGGCTGAGCGTGTTCGCCGGTGCGTTCGGCCATACCTACGGGCACAACTCGGTGTGGCAGATGTACGCCCCGGGCCGCACGCCGCAGTTCAACGCGGTGACCTACTGGTACGACGCCCTCAACCACCCGGGCGCGACGCAGATGCGGTACCTCCGCCGCCTCATCGAGTCGCGGCCGTTCCTGTCGCGCATCCCCGACCAGGGCGTGCTCGCCCATGACGGCGGCGACTGGTCGGTCCGCGTCCAGGCCACGCGCGACGCCAACGGCACCTATGCCTTCGTCTACAGCTCGGGCGGGCAGCCCTTCACGGTGAACATGAGCCGCATCACCGGCGGCACGGTGCGCGCCACCTGGTACAACCCGCGCACCGGCGGCACGCAGGTCCTTGGCAACTTCCCGAACACGGGCACCCGGCAGTTCACGCCGAGCAGCAGCGGCTCGGGCAATGACTGGGTGCTGCTCCTGGACGACGCCACGAAGAACTACCCGCTGCCGGACGGCGGCACGACGCCCCCGCCCGCCGAGGCGTATACGACGCAGGCCGCCTCGGCCACGCCCAGCACCGTGGCTCCGGGGCAGGCGGTCAACGTGTCCGTGTCCATCCGCGCCGCCGCCGCGGTGTCCGGCCGCCACGTGAAGCTCACGGTGCGCAACGCCGCGAATTCCTCCGTGTACGACCTCAACTTCGTGAACCAGTCCTTCGGGCAGGGGGAGACGCGGGCGTATCAGCTCACCACGCCCACGACCCTGGCCACCGGCACGTACTGCGTGACATCGGGCGTCGCGAGCGCCGACTGGGTCACCTGGCACTACTGGGACGGCTGCGCGACCTCGTTCACGGTGTCCACCGAGCCCACGCCGACCGTGGGCTTCACGCTGGTGTCCGCGACGACGTCGCCCGCGACGGTGAGCCGCGGCGGCACGGTGCGGCTGTCCAGCACCTTCCAGGCGAGCGCGGCCGTCAGCGGCGTGAACGTGAAGGTCGACGTGCGCAACGGCACGGGCGCGACCACCGTCGTCGACAACCCGACCGGGAACCAGAGCTTCTCGCAGGGGCAGAGCCGGACGTACTCGCTCGACTACACCGTCCCCTCGACGCTGAGCCCGGGCACCTACTGCCTGGCGACCGGCGTGGCCACGGGAAGCTGGAGCAGCTGGTACGTGTGGAATAGCTGCGCGGCGAAGTTCACGGTCCAGTAACAGCGAAGCGGATGTGCATCAGGGGGCCGCCTGTCCCTTCCGGGGTGGGCGGCCCGCGATGGACAAGTCCAGGGACCTCCTGGAGTCTCCATCCCATGCGAACATCCATCCTCTTGCTCCTCGGCCTCCTGGCCCTGGCGCCCCGAGCCGAGTCAGCGACCGTGCTCGAACGCGGCTTCACCGACAACGTCTTCGTCCCCCCCGGCCTGAGCCAACTCTCGGGCATGGCCTGGGCCACGGATGGCTCCAACCGGCTCTACGTGACGCGCAAGCCGGGAGAGATCCATCTGGTGAAGGACGGCGTGCTCCAGCCCACGCCCTTCGCGACGGTGAGCCCCATCCAGACGCATGACGCCTGCGAGTGCGGCCTGGTCGGCATCGCCATCGATCCGGCCTTCGCCAGCAACCGGTACCTCTACGTCTTCGTCACCGTCTCCAAGAGCGAGCAGCAGATCATCCGGTACACCGACGTCGACGGGAGCGGCACTGACAAGACCGTCATTCTCGGAGGGTTGCCCACCCGGGGCGCCAATCATAATGGCGGAGGTCTCGCGTTCGGTCCCGATGGAACGCTCTATTTCGGCGTCGGCGATACGGGGCTCGGCCTGGGAGTCGACGACGACCTGATGACTCTCGGCTCCAAGATCGGGCGGGTCAACCGCGACGGCACCGCCCCCAAGGACAATCCGTTCTTCGACGGCCCTGAACCCAACAACGACTACATCTGGGCACGAGGCTTCCGCAATCCCTTTGGTCTCACCTTCGAGCCCGGCACCGGAAGGTTGTGGGTCAACGTCGCTGGAGACGGCTACGAGCAGGTCTTCATCCCGCGGGCCGGTGATCACGCGGGCTGGAACAACTACGAGAACTACCAGCCCGAGGGATTCCTCACTCCCGCCATCAACTACAACACCCATGGCCATGACACCCGCCAGCTCACCCCATGGGGCGCGGAGCGCCGGAGCAACGTCGTCACCTTCACGACCTCGCAGCCCCACGGCTTCCACCCGGGAGAGAAGATCTCCGTGTCCGGCGTAGGCGACAGGGCATTCCACGGAGACTTCTACATCGCCTCCGTCACCCGCTCCACGTCGTTCACCGTCGTCCAGAAGGGTCCGGATGTCAGGAGTGACAATGGCTCGGTCTCCTCCCATTACCTGGGAGGCTCCATCACGGGTGGAGCCTTCTACACGGGCACCGCATTCCCGCCGGCGTACCGCGGCAACTTCTTCTTCGCGGACTTCGTGTCCGGACAGATCATCCGCGCGACGATCGGAGCGGACAGTACCGTGACCCGCGTGGAGCCCTTCGCCACCGATGTCCCGGAAGCGGTGGCCGTGGCCTCGGGGCCCGATGGGGCGCTCTACTACGCGGAGTTCTCCAGCGGCACCATCCACCGGGTGACCTGGTCGACCCCGCCCCTGCGTCTAGGTCTCTCCAGGACGCGACTCTCCGTTGACGAGGGGCGGACCACGTCCTTCTCCGTCCACCTGGAAGATGCGCCCACCGAGCCCGTCACCCTCATGACCACCCTCTCGGAGGGCAAGGACCTGGGCCTGTCCATCGTCGAGGGAGGGTGGCTGACATTCACGCCGGCCAACTACGCTACGCCCCAGACCATCACCCTGCGAGCGGACTCGGATGAGAATGCGCGACACGAAACCGTCACGGTGGTCGTCGCGGGCGTCGGCGTGGAGCCTCGGTGGGTGGACGTCCAGGTCCTCGATGACGACGGAGTCGACCTGGACCTCGAGACCACGGCCATGGTCATGTCCGAAAACTCACGGGCCGTGCTGTACGTGTCGCTCGCCAGCGCGCCCCCGGAAGACGTCGTGGTCAAGGCCACCCGTTGGGAGGGAGAGGGTTTCGACATCCTCGCTGAAGGCACCTTGACGTTCACACCGGCCGACTACGCCGTGAAGCAGCCCCTGTTCATCCAGGGCATTCCCTCTCCGGATACGAGGGATACCACCGGGGTGCTCCTGCTCCAGGGAACCGGAGTGCGCCCCCAGAGGGTCACGCTCACGCTCCTGAACAGCAATACAGCCCCTCCCCTCATCGTGTCCGAGCCCGTGACGACCGCCGTCGTCGGAATACCCTATCGCCATGAGGTGAAGACACTCGGCAGTCCTCCGCCGACCTACTCCCTGAGCGAGGAGATCTCCGGAATGAGCATCGACTCGGAGACCGGGGTCATCTCCTGGACTCCGAGCGCCCCCGGCACCTATGAGATCCCCGTGGTCGCCACCAACGCTCTGGGCAATGCCACCCAGAGATTCACTCTCACCGTGACCGTGGCTCCAGACCCCGTCGATGCCGGCACCGCGGATGGCGGTACCGGACCGGACGCGGGCACCGGACCGGATGCGGGCATCGGACCGGACGCGGGCTCGGACTCGGGAAGACCAGACGGAGGGTGCGGGTGCACCTCGGGCCTTCAGGCCGGCAATGTCCTGCTGTGGGCGATGCTGCTGGGAGCACACCTCACCATGAGACGGCGCCGGTAGGGAGCCCACAGCGGGCAGCGTGAGGGAAACGGGCTAATGGAGGGGGCCGCTGGAAACGGAGTCATCACAGTGGTCCCCCTCACACCTGCCCGAGCACGTCACCTGGCCGGGATAGGACATCAAGATGACGCAGGTGGTTCCCCCCGAGCACGAGACGAGCTCGGTGCAGACGTTCGCCTCATCCAGGCAGCGCACCTGGTTCACGCCCTCCAGGGTGAGCGAGAGACAGCTCTTGTTGTCGGGACAGGCGGGAAGGCCCACGCCGCATTCAGGCGCATCGGTCAACGACCTGCCCGTTCGCAACGCCAGACGGCCCTGACGGCCCGCTCCGTCCTCTCCGGAACCACAGGCACTCACCAGACCCAACGCCAACAGACACACGACCATTCTCGACACGTTCATGCCTCCCTCTCCTTCGTGCACGCGAGGGACAGCAAGGCGTGGGCCATACCGGGCCTCGTCTGATTTCGAGCCGTTGGACGGCGGATGAGGCGGTCACGCTCTCAAAAAGTTGAGGGTGCACGGCCTGGAGCACCCAACGATTCGAGGCTTCACCACGAGACAGGAGCTGGAGGGCACGCCCCAGGCCAGATGCAGCGGGGACCCGGGGCCTTCGCCTATTGAGTAGCCCCTGCCTCCTCGAGCAGCCGCACGCTGCCGGTGAGGCGCTTGTCCCTCGCCCTCTTCAGCGGCGTGACACCTTCCGGGTCGCGTGCATGGGGATTGGCGCCCGCCCGGAGCAGCTGTTCGAGCACCGCCGGGTGCTCGAGGGCGTAATCCACCGGCCGCCATCCGAAGTCATTGGCCTGGTTGGGATCGGCGCCAGCCTCGAGCAGCGCGACGACACAGGCGAGGTGCCCACTACGCGCCGCCACCGTCAGTGGAGTGTTGCCATGCTGGTCCGACTGGCGTGCCTGGGCGCCGCGAGCCAGGAGCGCCTTCACCACGGCGCAGTGCCCGATCATCGCGGGACGTAGCAGCACGGGCGTATGAGGCCAGGCGAGGAGATTGGGATTGGCACCGTGGGCGAGCAGCAACTCGACGGCCTCGACCTTCCCCTCATCAGCGGCCAGACCCAGCGCCGTCCGCAACAACCCCTCGGGATCCTTCGTCCCCACCAGGGCACCCGCTTCCAACAGGGCCCGAATCACTTCCACCTCGCCCAGGCGCGCCGCCACATGCAGCGCGGGAGTTGACCCGGTGTGAGCCGCGGGCCGTACCCCCTCTCGCAGCAGCGAGCGCACACGGACGACATCCTTCTCCGCCACCGCCGCCAACAACTCGTCATCGCGCACGGCGGCCCGCGCTTCGGCCCGGCGGGCTGCGACCGCTTCCTTGTATTGAAGTGTCCACTCCCGTTGTTCCTGCTTCACCTGGGCGAGCAGCGCCCGATGACGCTCGGGGGTAAAGGGCAGGCGCAGCTCGGGCACGGTCATGAACCAGCGCCGGCTGCGGTTGAAGCCTCCAGCCACGAGGAAGCGCGCTCCCACCTCGGGTCCCCGCTGGCTCGTGGCCTTCCAGCGCGCGATTCGTTCCTCTTCCCCCACCTCGCACATCAGGTGCAGGTGTTCGCTCCATACAGCCTGGACGACGCCGGGGGTGATGTCCCCCGTGAGCACCTCCTCCACCTGGAGGAGCACCGAGGAGGGCACGGCGTTCGTCGCGCCCTCGTCATGCACCGCCACGACCCTCGCCACCACCAGCTCGCATTCGCCCACCGCTGGGAAGGTCTCGTTCCTCTCCTTCCTGATGATGTTCAGGAAGCCACCCGGGTCGCAGTGCGCGGCATCCGAGTGCCGCGCATCCGCGTCCAAGCGAGGCGCCGGCAGTGTGCCAATGGGACCGCCAGGAAGCTGTGCGTGCGCCAGCCCGCCCGAGCCCAGCAGCACGAGCCCGAGTACCTGACACAAGGAGGACGACCTCGGGAATGCGCGCATGGCGCCATTATCGCCAGGGAGGATTGCCAGAGGGAACAGTCTTGGGTGGCCCTGTCAGCTTCCCTTGCACCTGCAGCCTGCCCAGGCCGCCCTCCCATCAGGAATCCGGCAGGGGGTCCGGCGAAGGTGAGTTGGTAGGGGCCCTGTCCCAGTCTGCCTGGGGCAGGCCTCCCCGGATCTTTGCGTACAAAGTAATCGGGGAATCACCCTCAAGACTTCCCAGGCAGGACCAGTAGAACACAAAAGCCTGCCCTTATGGTCGGCTGGCCGGTGTGCGAACCAAGCACGAGATTCCGCTACGAACTGGACGGCAACCCCACCACTCCTACGTGTGGACGGTGCCTGAAACGGGATCCTACAGCTTCAGCACCAGCGGCTCGAACTTCGACACCGTCCTCCAGATCCGCCACCTCAGCAACACTTCGTCGGTCATGGGCTGCAACGACGATTACGGAAGCAACCTCTATTCGAAGATCACCCTCACGGGCCTCGTCAAGGGCGTGAAGTTGTTGATCATCATCGAGGGCTACGCTGGCGAATACGGCAATTACGCCCGTTTGAACATCGTCAAGAATTAGGCCCTCGCGCACGGTGAAGCGCCAGCGGCCCAGCGCGTCACCTCATACCTCAACCAGAGCATGTCGCCCTCGCGTCTCGCCTTGAAGACCAACTCGATGTGACGAGCGGGGCCGCTGCCCTCCTTCGCATCCCAGGAAGGAGCCGTTGAGCCAGACGTCCTCCGCTCCACGTCTTCTTTCCATCGCGGCGCCTTCCTCGCACCAAGGTGCGCGCCTTCCTGGACTTCGTCGTCGCATCCGCGACCGACCCGGTCCGGTGAGCGCACCCGAGGCGTGAGCGGCGTGGCGCGAATCTTGCGAACAATGTCTTTTCAGCCACTGGTCGAATCCGCTCCAACTCGTAGCGTGGGGCCAACTGAAAGGACACTCATGCACGACACACCTCTGCACGTGATGGATTCCGTCGGCCCCGCCATCGGAGCCGTCATCTTCGTACTGCTCATGTCGCTGGTGCGAGAGCCCGCTCGCCAGCGCATCAACGCCTTCCTCGCCGCTGGCGCGACGGGCGTCTATCTGAGCGGCGGGTTCGGCCCCTGGGAGCTGCTCTTCCCCGTGCTCGCCCTTCCGGTGGCCTATCTCGGGCTGCGCTCGTACCGCTTCATCGGGATCGCCTGGCTCCTGCATTCCTGCTGGGATGTGGCGCACCACCTGTGGGGCAATCCGATCTGGCCCTTCATGCCGACGTCGTCGTACGGCTGCCTCATCTTCGACGCGCTCATCGCCAGCTGGTTCCTGGCGGGGGCTCCCTCCCTCCTTGCGCTGACACGCGGAGTCCCAGATCCTGCGCGATGAAGAGACGCTCGCATTCTTGAAGGATCGAGGCAGTCGTGCGGGCTACGTTGTAGGTGTAGAGAGCCCGAGCTTTGGTGCTCACCTTTTCGGGCCGTAGTAGAACGTGAGCCCCTCGTTTGGAGCTGGGAGGCCCTGGCTCCTGCACCAGGCCGGGAAGTCTCCACTTCTCCCTTCGGAAGACCATCTCCGCCACGCACGCACGAGTGACTCGGCCTGCTCGATCTCCGCGAGCAGCTCACCGTTCTCTGCCTTCTTGCCATCGAGAAGCTCCCGGGCCTCTCTCAGGAGCTCGAGATCCTCGGCCGGGTTCCCGAGGTAGGCGGACTCATCGAGATGATGCGTGGCGTGCTCGACGTATCCCAGGAGGCGATCGGCCAACGCACGTCGGAGTCGCCCATCTCCCGGGAAGCGTTGGATGCCCTCCCGGAGGAGCCGGTCCGGAGACTCGTCCGCGACGGCCAGGTCTTCCCGATGATGCTGAACCAGCCAGAGGTACGCCTCGGGGCAGGCTTTGCTCTCGTCCTGGAGCCCTTCCTTCAGCGTGGGAAAGAGGACCCGCTGCCTGAGCGAATGCGGAGCCAGCATATCCATGATGACACGGGGGCGAAGGGCTTCCGTGTAGAGCCACCACGCGAACTCCCAACGTCTGGACCACTCCTGGCCCGCCAGGTCTTCCGCGAAGGCGGGCATCATCGCGAGCGCCTTCTTCCGCAGCCCCAGCGATTGGAGACGCGCAAACTCGGCGTACATCGGCCAACGTCCCACGGCACTGGATGCAGCATGCCCGAGCGCTTCGAAGGTCTCTTGTCTCCAGTAGGTCATGCGCGTGCATCCTCCGCGCTGGCGTGACGGCAGCGCGCCAGGTCCCCTGACACGGAAAGCGCGGCCTCCCGGACACCTCGCCGACCAGACAGGGGGACATCCTGCTGGGCTCCGTCTACCACACGCGGCTCGGGCAGTACCCGCTGCTGTGGTTCATCAAGGAGCCGCGCGTCCACGAGCCACTGCGCGAGTTCCAGACCCAGCTCAAGCGCATCAGCACCACCGCCCAGGAGCGCAACAAGGGCCGCTACGCGCCCTATCCCTACCTGGCTCCCACGAAGATCCCCTTCTTCGCACCAACCTGTGTGACTCCACTCCACCGCCTCAACTGCAAGCCGCATGAATTGCGGCTCTCGTCGGGCCTGAAAATGGCGAAAGTCGAATCTGACACCTCACGTGCCGCGAGACTTCATGTCAGAACAAGGTGTTGACAGCGCGGAACAGCGCCTCGAACCGGGCGAGCGTGTCAGGATCAACGCTCTCAGGAGGGTCGCTCACGAACTTAGAGGCAACGGCATAGTGGTTGAATCCGCCACTTGGACGAAGAGGTGTGCCTGCACCGGCGAGGTAGCTCTCAATGCGATGAAGAATGCGGTCTCCGGGCGGCAAGTCCGTCTCGGTGACCTTCTTACCGCCGAGTTGCTTCTCGAAGGTCCTGCTGAAGTAGTCCAGATAGAGACCAGGCGACAGCAGATCCTCGGTATCCGAGGGCCGCCCGCTCTTGCCCAAGCTTGTGAGGTCTCGGAACTGAGATGCGTCGAGGACAGCCTTCGGTGAGATCAACTTCTGCTTCACGAGGTCTTCAAGCTTCTGCTCCGGTCGGCCTTTGTAATCATGAAGAATAGCCAACTTGAGCCCACTGGCACCGAGAAGCGCGATGAAGGTCACCACCTTGTCGAGTCCACCTGCCGGAACGATGGTAATTTCCTCGCGGAGGCCAACTCGACCCATGGTCTCCAAAATCGATGACAGTGCCTTGAGATACAGGAGGTCAGAAGGCCCTTCGACGAGCAGGTTTCGCTCCGAGATGAACAAGTTCTGGGCCAGGGTCCATCCGAGCGCTGCCTGAAGCGGGAAAATTGTTCGAGGATCAGAGCTGCTCACAGTATCTGAGACGACCGTGCCGACCTTCACGCGATCCTCGACCACCCGAACCTGATGAAGACGGTCGGTGTGTACCATGAAGGGCGAGTGCGTAGTGTAGAGGACTTGGTGCTTGGTCGATAGGTCGTCGATGTACCGAAGGAAGTCAGCCTGAGCGAGCGCGTGGAGGTTGAGTCCTGGCTCATCGAGCAGCAGGATCAAGTCACGTCCTCGTAGCTCGCGATTCCCCTCAAGCTGATGCTGCACGCTGTCGAACCATACTAAAAAGCTGAAGAACCACGTGAAGCCCCGGCTTCGCTGCCGGAAGGGCGTACTGACGCCCCGGTGGCGTCGGTTCTTGATCCGGAGATACAGGTTTGGCCCATTGTTGAAGGGGGCCACATCACTAGGGTCCGTCTTGATGTCTACCTCGACTTCAAGGTCCTCGTTCTGCTTCCAGAACTCAAGAATTTGATCGGTAAGCTGAATCGACACCGACTCAAGTCGGGCCTTGAGCGGCTCGTACCCACTTGGTCTCGTGAAATCCTCCACGGAGATGTCCGCCATCCGGAGTAGGGCCAACACGCCACGGTGCTGAGACTCAAAAACCTTCGGTGCATTCCGCGCAGGCTGGTCGGGGTTCTGTGCCTTCCAGGTCTGGGCTTGGGTAACCCGATTGGCGAGATCCGTGAGGTTTATCTTGCTCGGGAGCAGCTCGTACTCCCCGAAGAACGCAAACTTCGGCATGTGAGGCTTAAGCCACTCCCAGACTTCCCATCCGACGATGGAGTCCCACTTGGTCTTGTCAATCCGTTGCTGGATCCTGGCAAGCCAGGACTTGTCCTTCTCAGTGAGCCCAAGCGCTGCAATGGCCCCTGGGATATCGCGGATCCTGGTAACAGACGCCAACGCAGCCTTCACATCTGAGCTAAGAGGCTGTTGAACTGGGCGGCCTTATCGCTCCAGGCATGCCGATGAGGACGTCTAATTCTTCGTAGATGCGATGGGGCGCAAATCCAAGACACACGTCCCCCCTATGCGTTCGCGCCTACCAAGCA